>NZ_JBFAKH010000073.1:0-36829 GCF_040655635.1 Streptomyces sp. NPDC050388 | reverse complement strand
CTCGAAGGTTGTTGCGCACACAGCACTGCCATGATGCGCGTATCTACGCGCGTTGGCCAGAAGGCCGTTGAAAACCGATCGATCCGGCCGGGGCCGAGCACGGCCAAGGGGCGGCCCGGACAGCTGTCGGGTGTGCGGTGACAGGTGACATCAGCGACGTGCGGCGTGCGGGTGTCGTGTTCGAGGAAGACCAGGGCGCACAGGCGTTGCAGGCCAGTGGTGTCGATGCTCGAGCAGTCGCAGGCGAGTGCGGCGGTGGCCTGCCCGGACAGGAACCCGCGCCAGGTCGGTCGGCCCGGCGCGGGGCCGGATCGATGCCCGCGGCCTGGAGGATCTCCCGGACCGTCGAGGCGGTGATCGGATCTCCGAGCCGGGCCGGTTCACCCTGGATCCGGCCATGACCCCATCGGCTGCTCTCCTGCGCGAGGCGCGGCACGAGCTTTTTGATGGCGGCGGTCGGAAGCGGCCGTCCGGGGCTGTGACGCCGCTGGAGATAGTCTCACCAACGGGCGACCGACGTGCGGTGCCATGCCGACAGTGTGCCCGGCGGGACGGGGGAAGACCTGCGTCCAGCGGCGGCGGGGGAGCAGCAAGAACAAGGCCGCGAGCCACAGCAGGTTCGCTGGTTCATACCGCACGGGTGCATGGAGTTGGCGTCGCAGCACCGCATTCTCGTGCCGCAGCACGAGCAGTTCGGCACACGACATGACACTGCGCCTCCCCGCGTGCCTGCGGACGGATACCGTCCGCCCTCTGGCGGACGCGCGTAGACATCCGGCATGATCTGCGTGCACCACCTGCACAGCCACCCCCCAAGGAAACCTGGCCCCCAGCAGGAAGGTTCGCCCATGAAGGCCGTGAAGGCTCTGAGGTTCCTGAGGATCCGCTCGGTCCTGATCGCTCTAGCCCTGGTCATCGCCCCCGGCGCCGCCGTCATCGGCACGGCGGGCGAGGCGTCCGCCGCCACGAAGATCAGCCATGCCACCGCGACCTCGATGTTCCGCCAGGTGGGCATCACCTGGTCGTCCTCCGGCAACTGCTCGAATCGCAACGTCTCGACATGCACGTCGTTCGAACAGCTCAACCTCGCCACCGCCCAGGGCGCCCAGACCCTCAAGCGGGCCAGCGGCTGCGCACTGAACGTCACCGGCGGCACCGAGACGGGCCACGCCTCCGGGACGTACTCGCACTGGAACGGCTACAAGCTCGACTACAGCAAGTACACGTGCCTCGGGAACTACATCAAGAACAACTTCGCCTACATCGGGGTACGCGGAGACGGCGCCCAGCAGTGGCGTTCCGGCTCCGGCAACATCTACGCCGAAGAGGGCAACCACTGGGACGTCACGTACTACAACTGCGGCGGCTGCTGAGCCGTACCCCGCACACCTCGCAGCCACCGTTCGACCCGTCGAGGGCGGGTCGAACGGTGGCCCGGACCCCACCGACCGTACGGCTCGTCTCCCGGCCGCCTCGCAGTCCCCGCCCGCCGAGCTCCGTCCCTGCCGGCAGGAGCCGGTCCGGCGCACCCATACCGTCTGCCTGCACAGGTGCGACCGTGTTATGGCTTGATCCGCCAGTATGAACCCCGACACCGACAGTGGTGTCCCGTCTGCTGCCGGAGAAGGCCGGTGACTCCGCTCCACAGACCGCACCGAGTCGACGCCCGCTCGCGCGGAGAGGACGGACCTCATCGAGGTGCCACTTGTCGCCGGGCGGGGACGTCGGCGACGCAGCGCGTCGGCACAGGCCTGCCCGGACCTGGCGCACCAGCGGCGGACCGTCTCGCAGGAGACGACGGCACCGCGTCCGGGCGTCAGGTCCTCGACCCCGCGGGACGACAGCGGGAAGCGGTGGTACAGCCGCACACCGGGGCAATGGCCTCGACCGGATACCGGTGCCCCTGTGAGCTTTTCGGCAGGCGCAGGGCAGCTCGGGACGGCTCAGCGCAGCACGTCCGCCCAGTTCGCGGGGACGCGGCCCGCCGGGCCGGGCGCCGGCTGGTCCGCCGGGTGGCTCACCGGCGGTGCGAGTTCGGGGCCGGTCTCGTACAGCTCGTTCGTGTCGTAGTTCCAGAACCAGCCCTCGCCCGGCTCGTAGCTGCGGATCACCGGGTGCCCGGTGGCCCGGTGGTGGGCTGTGGCGTGCTTGCCCGGGGAGTCGTCGCAGCAGCCGATGTGGCCGCACTGCGCGCAGCGCCGCAGATGGAACCACCAGCCGCCTGCGGCGTCGCACTCGACGCAGGCGGTGCCGCTGGGCGGGACGCGGGGGTCGATTCCGGTGTCGCTGGTCATGCCGGCTCCTGGGATGTCGTACGGTCCTCGGACGTGAGCGGCGGCCCGTCGGACGCGGCGGAGGAGAGTGCCGTTCCGTCGGGTTCGACGGCGGCCAGGGGCAGCAGTACCCGGAAACGGGTGTCGCCGGGCACCGACTCCACGCCGATGCTGCCGTGGTGCTTGTTGACGACGATCCGCCGGGAGATGTCCAGCCCCAGACCGGTGCCCCGGCCGACCGGTTTGGTGGTGAAGAACGGGTCGAAGATGCGGTCGCGGATCTCCGGCGGCACGCCGGGCCCGGTGTCCCGGAACTCGACGAGAAGCTGGTCGTCGTGGAGCGCGGTGCGCACGGTCAGCGTGCCGTCGCCGCCCGCGCCGTCCATCGCGCAGAGCGCGTTGTCGATCAAGTTGGTCCACACCTGGTTCAGTTCCGCCGGGTAGGCGGGGATCCGCGGCAGCGTACGGTCGTACTCCTTGGCGATCCTGATCCGCGGCCCGATCTTGCCGGACAGCATCAGCAGCGTGCTGTCGAGGAGTTCGTGCACGTCGGCGACCTGGTAGGGGGCGCGGTCCAGCTGGGAGTACTGCTTGGCGGCGTCCACCAGACGGGAGACCCGGGTGGTGGAGTCCGCGATCTCGTCCATGAGCAGCTCGGTCTCCACCGTGTAGTTGAGCCAGCCCACGGCGCCCGGCAGGATCTCCTGCCCGACGGACGCCGCGACCTGCTCCAGCCAGTCCACGTCGAGCCCCGCCTGTACGAAGGTCGGCGCGATCTGCCAGCCCTGCTCGAGGCCGTGGTCCTCCAGCCAGTCGGTGAGGGCGTCCTCACGGTCGGCCACCTCCAGCGGGGTGAGCACCGGTGCCTTGGCGACCCGCTCGGCGGTACGTTGCTGGATGTCGATGAGATTCGCCAACTGGTCCTTGGAGAAAGGGCTTCCGGCGATGAGGGCGAGCTTGTGCCGCATCCTGGCCACCCGCTCCCGAAGCGTCGCGGTGGCCCGGACGGCCGCCGCCGCCGGGTTGTTGAGCTCATGGGTGAGCCCGGCGGACAACGACCCGAGCGCCAGCAACCGCTCCCGCTGCCCTACGGCCGCCTGGGTGCTCTTCGACCCGAAGAACAGCCCCTCCAGCAGATGCACCGCCATCGGGAACCACTCGCGCATGATGTCCGCGAACGTCTCGGCGGGCAGCACGAAGAACCGCGTCGGCTCCGTGACGCGCATCGAGTTGTTGTAGACCTGCCGCAGCCGGTCCCCGAGGTACGCCTGCATGGCGCCCGAATAAACCCCGCGCTGCGAGGACCGGATGACCTCCACGTCGTCGCCACCGACCCGGCGGGAGAGCACCACCGTGCCCTCCAGCATCACGTAGAAGCAGGCGGCCGGCTCGCCCTCGGTGTAGACAGGGCCGGGGTCGAACCGCTCCATCCGCCCCTCGCGGCACAGTCGGCCCAGCTGTTCGCCCGACAGCTTCTCGAACAGGAACAGCGAGCCGATCTCCTGCGGGCTGCACGGCATCGGCCGGCCGCTCATGACTGCTCCAGATACCGGTGGACGAGCATCACGGCCATGGCTCCCTCTCCTACGGCGGACGCGACCCGCTTGGCGGACTCCGCACGCGCGTCACCCGCGACGAACACGCCGGGCACATTGGTCTCCAGGTGGTACGGAGGCCGGTCCAGCTCCCAGCCGGGAGGCGGACGTCCGTCGGGCGTGAGGTCGGGCCCGGCCAGGATGAACCCGCGCCCGTCCCTCAGCACCGTGCCGTCCAGCCAGTCGGTGAGCGGGGCCGCGCCGATGAACACGAACATCCACTGGGTGTCGACCAGCTCGCTCCGCCCGCTCGCCATGTCGCGCAGGGTCAGCTTCTCCAGGTGGCCGGAGCCGTGCGCGGCCTCCACCACGGTGCCCGTGCGCACCGAGATGTTGGGGGCCTCCTCGATCTGCTGGACCAGGTAGTACGACATCGACGCCGACAGGGAGGAGCCCCGCACCAGCAGGGTCACCGACTTGGCACCCCGTGCCAGGTACATCGCCGCCTGCCCCGCCGAGTTGGCGCCGCCCACGATGTAGACATCCTGGCCCCGGCAGGACGGCGCCTCGGTCAGGGCCGAACCGTAGAACACCCCGCAGCCGGTCAGGTCCCGCGCGCCGGCCGCGGGCAGCTGCCGGTAGGACACCCCGGTCGCCAGGAGCACGCTGTGTGCGGCGACCGCCGAGCCGTCCGAGAACCGTACGGTCCGGGCCGCGCCGCCCACCTCCAGGCCCGTCACCTCGCGCGCGGTGAGGATCTCGGCGCCGAACCTCGCCGCCTGCCGGCGGGCCCGGTCGGTCAGCTGGGCGCCGGAGACGCCGTCCGGGAAACCCAGGTAGTTCTCGATCCGGGAGCTCTGCCCGGCCTGCCCGCCGGTCGCCGAGCGCTCCACGAGCACCGTTCGCAGCCCCTCCGAGGCCCCGTACACGGCAGCGCCGAGCCCGGCCGGGCCGCCGCCCACCACGACGAGGTCGTAGAAGTCGGCCGCCGGTGTCGTCGCCAGCCCCACGTGGGCCGCGAGCTCCGGTGGCTCCGGCTCCAGCAGGGGCGTGCCGTCCGGGGTGACCACCAGTGGCAGCCGCTGCCCGTCCTGCCCGGCGGCGGCCAGCAGCCGCCTGCCCTCGGGCTCGTCGGAGGAGTACCAGCGGTAGGGCACCTGGTTGCGGGCCAGGAACTCCCGCACCTGGGACGACCGCGCCGACCAGCGGTGCCCGACCACCTTGGTGCTGGGCACCGGCCGGTAGTCACTGCTTCGCCAGGCCTGCAGCAGGTCGTCCAGGACCGGATAGAGCTTCTCTTCGGGCGGGTCCCAGGGCTTGAGGAGGTAGTGGTCCAGGTCGACGACGTTGATCGCGTCGATCGCCGCGCTGGTGTCCGCGTACGCGGTCAGCAGGACCCGCCGCGCGCCCGGGTACACGTCCAGTGCCTGTTCGAGGAACTCGATACCGTTCATCTGCGGCATGCGGTAGTCGGCCAGGATGACGGCGACGAGGTCGCCGCGCAGTTTCAGCTCGCGCAGCGCGTCCAGCGCGGACTCGCCGGACTCCGCGCGCACGATCCGGTACGAGGCGCCGTAGCGCCGTCGTAGGTCCCGGGCGACGGCGCGGGAGACCCCCGGGTCGTCGTCCACGGTCATGAGGACGGTCCGCGTCGGCTCCACGGCCTGTGCCATGCGTTCGCCACCCCGTGTGGTCGGACAGGCGGCCCGGTGCACCTTTGCGGCACCGCACCGGCTCCCGCCCATCGTACGTTCGAGTGTCCCGATGTGCCCGAGTGTGCGGAGGTCCGTCGTCCCGGCCGCCCGCTTCCGTGATCACCCGGTGGGGGAGGCCGGACCGAGGGCGGCTCACCGCACGGGGAGGCAGGCGGCGTGACGCGGCCGATCCCGGCAGGGGTGGACGGAGCGGAGGAGGGCCTCGCCCCGTCGGCGTGGGCAGGGCGGGAGGCCGGGCGCCGCGGGCTGCCGCTGCGCCCGGTGCACGCCTGGCGCTTCGAGGTGCGCGACGCCTTCGGCGCGGGCGACCGGGACGCCCGGCGGCAGCAGATGCGCGACGGCCTCGTGGAGGCCGCCCGGACCGTCGCCGAACGCCACCCCGGCCTGACGGTGACCACCGACGTGGTGGAGGGCGGCACCGTGCCGGCGCTGCTCGCCGCCGCGGCGGGGGCGTCCTCCAGCGAGTGCCGCTGATGCGCGAGGACTTGCCGACGGTGACGGTGTGGCGGGTGAACGCGGCGCGCAGCAGATCGGCCGAGGCGGCAGATCGGCCGAGGGGGTGAGGCGGGCGGCGACGGTGTGACCGTGCTTGCCGGGGCGAGTGTCCGAGTTCGGGTGTACCTGGAGCGGGGTTAAGGTCACGTAAGCCGCATTCCGGGCAATATCGTCGAGGGAAGGCTGGATCATGAGGTTCGCAGTCATCGGCGGAACCGGGCTGATCGGGTCACGGGTCGTGGAGAACCTGAACGCAGCCGGGCACCGAGCCGTACCGCACTCCCTGTCCACCGGCGTGGACATCATCACCGGCCAGGGACTGGAGGCGGCCGTGGCGGGCGCCGACGTCGTCATCAACCTGACGAATTCCCCGACCTTCGACGACGCCTCGCTCGCCTTCTTCCGGACTTCGATGAGCAATCTCCTTGCCGCGAGTGAGAAGGGCGGGGTCGGACACTTCGTCATCCTCTCGATCGTCGGCGCGGACCAAGTGCCCGATCTGGACTACTACCGGGCGAAGGTGCTCCAGGAAGACATCCTCAAGGCCGGGCCGATCCCGTATTCCATCGTCCGTGCCACGCAGTTCATGGAGTTCATGGACGCGGTCCTGGCCATGACCGCCGACGGCGCCACCGTCCGTCTGCCGCGCACGCCGATCCAGCCGATCGCCGCTGCGGACGTCTCCGGCATCGTCGCCGAGGTCGCCGCAGGCAGCCCTCTGAACGGCGTCCTCAACATCGCGGGTCCCGACGTCTACCCCCTCGACGAACTCGGCCGACTCACCCTGACCGCCAAGAGCGACGGGCGCGCTGTCGTCACCGACGACAGCGCCGGCATGTTCGCCGCCGCCCACGGCGACGTCCTCACCGCCCCGACCGACGCCCGCATCGCCCCCACCCACTACACCGACTGGCTCTCCTGAACGGGTCCCCTCCAACACTCGACTCGCTGCGCCGGCCCAGGGCGGTGCGCGCGTCGCTCCCGCTCTGATCACCTCAAAGAAGAGCAGACGCCGTGTCGCCCGACGAGTCGTCCGGCGGCGCCGGACGGCAGCCACGCTCCGATGCATGGAAAACGGCCGTCACAGTGCTCCAGAGGGCGAAGTCACCGCACATCCTCGAGGGCGCCACGGTCCTGATCGGCCACGTGGAGTTTCCTCCCGGTGACCCCGGCACCCCTCCCCGTCGTCGCCCCGGACCGGCCTTTGGGCACCTTCTCGAAGGAGAGACGCGCTTCGACCTCGAAGGCGATCCGGAACGCGTGTTCCAGGCAGGAGAGACCTGCTGGGAACCAGGCGTCGACGTCATCCACTGCCAGGGCGGAATCCGTCGTTCGCCGACTACCGGGGATCGGTCGCCCGCTGCAACCGTTGCCCACACCGATCGCCGATCCTGCCGAGACGAATCACCTCGGCATATGTCGGCACCGTCATGCCTCGCGCCTGATGCGTGACGGTGCGAGCGGAACAACCGTCGAGGACGGGACGGGCGGCACCCTGGAGGAAGAGAAGGCGTGAAGGCGGGGGAGGAGGCGTGATGCGAACCAGCGACGAGATCTATCACCGGGTCCGCTGGGACCCGCGGTTCGACCCGGCCCGGTTCGTGCTGGGGATCCGCCGGCGCGGGGACGGCCTCGAACGCGTCCCGCTGTCCTCCTTCGTGCCCGGGGGCGACATCCCGTGGCACCGGGTGGTGTTCATCGAGGCGGACGGCGAGCTGGTCTGGGACCGGGCCACGGGCGTGGACCGCATCGACACGTCGGGTGCCGGCCGGGTGCGGCGCCCGCGAGCGGACCCGGGCTTCGGCACGAGCCCCGGCAGGGGCGAGCCCGCCGATGTCCTCGATGTGCCGCCGACGGCCCGCACGGCGGTGGCCTGGATCCCGCCTGCGGAGCTGTGGCCGCCGATCCAGGACATCCGCCGGGATCACGATCCGCAGATCCACCGGTGGCCGCCGCACGTCAATGTGCTCTTCGGCTTCGTGCCGGAGTCCCACTTCGAGCGGGCCGCCCCGCTGCTCGCCGCGGCGACGGCCGACACGCCGGTCTTCACCGCCCGGCTGGACGGGGTGCGCACCTTCCGGCACAGGGCGTACTTCACCGTGTGGCTCGACCCGGCGGCAGCGGGAGGGGCTCCGTGGGCGGACCTGCACCGCCTGCTGCGGCAGCGGTTCCCGCGCTGTCGTGGGCCCGCCAGGAGTTTCACCCCCCATCTGTCCCTGGGCCGGACCCGGGACCCGCGGCGAGTCACCGCCGACTGCGCCACCCGGCTCGACACGATGACGGCGACGGTCTGGGAACTCGTCCTGCTTTCACGCAGCGGCGACGGACCGATGCGGCCACGGGCCACGGTCGCCCTGCGAACGGGCGAGGTCCGCCGGCTGCCCGGGCCCGGCCCCGAGGCGCCGGGCCCGGAGGACACGGCATGGCTCTCCCCGATCACCGACAGGTGACGCCAAGGCCGGGGGCAAAGCGCGCCACGAGCCCCCTGCCCGGGTGGAGACGGCGGGGCAAAGGACCGGGGAAGCCATCCGCGCATGGGCGGGTCCGAGCGTCAGGGGCAGCCCCGCTCGGCTGTCTCCTCGTCCGCGCGGGCCGGCCCGGGCGGCGTCCCGTCGCCGAACGGCCGGCCGCCCAGCTCCTCGCGGTGATGAGGGGCCGACCAGCCGGACAGATCGGGGCCGAGGGGCACGATGCCGGTCGGGTTGATGCCGGTGTGCACCTGGTAGTAGTGCCGCTTGATGTGGTCGAAGTCGACGGTGTCGCCGAAGCCGGGCGTCTGATAGAGATCGCGGACGTACGCCCACAGCACCCGGTTCTCCGTCAGCTTCCAGCGGTTGCACTTGAAGTGGCCGTGATAGACGGCATCGAACCGCACCAGCGTGGTGAACAGCCGGATGTCCGCCTCCGTGATCGTGTCGCCGACGAGGTACCGCTGCCCCGCCAGCCGCCGCGCCAGCAGCTCCAGCCGCCGGAACACGCCCGCGCACGCCACCTCGTACTCCTGCTGCCCGGTGGCGAAGCCCGCCCGGTACACCCCGTTGTTCACATCGTCGAAGACCTCCGCCATCACCGCGTCGATCTCGTCGCGCCGCTTCTCGGGGTACAGGTCGGGTGCGCCTGCGCGGTGCAGGGCCGTCCACTCGGTGGCGAAGTCGAGAGTGATCTGCTGGTAGTCGTTGGTGACCAGCCGCCCGCCGGCCACCTCCACGATCGCGGGGACACTCACTCCGCCCGGGTAGTCCGTCTCCCGCCGGTCGTACGCCTCGCTCAGATACCGGATGCCGAGCACCGGATCACGGCCACCCGGGTCCAGGGTGAAGCGCCAGCTGCGGTCGTCCTGGACCGGGTCGGCGACGGCCAGGGACAGCGCGTCCTCCAGACCGAGCAGCCGCCGGGACACCAGCGCCCGGCTCGCCCACGGGCAGGCCCGGCTGACGACGAGCCGGTAGCGCCCGGCCTCCACCGGCCATCCGTCCCTGCCGTCCGCGGTGATCCGGTCCGAGAAGTGGGCCCTCGACCGCTTGAACGCCTTCCGGCCGTAGGCGCTGTTGCCGCCGTCCCCCTCGTCGTGGCTCATGCTGTCCTCCTCCTGGTCGCTTCGAAACCCTGTGACCGCGTTCCCCGTTTTCGGCGGTCGGCACGGTGCGACCGGGGCCGGCCGTGGCAGCCGGCCGGGGTGGGTACACGATCGGATCGCAGGACCCGGGGCACCGTCCTGGGCGCGCTCGCAGACCTGGTCGGGCCGGGTCCACGTCGCCCTCTTCCCGGATGCGTACTCGCGTCGGATCGTGGGCCGACAGTCCGCCGTCCACATGCGCACCGACCTGCCGCTGGACGCGCTGGAGACGGCCCTGTGGCGACAGAAGCCAAGAAGGACGTCGGCCTCGTTCATCCAGGTCGAGCGGGCCGTTCTCCAGTGGGTCGCGTGGTACGGCGGTGAACGACTCCACTCCGCCATGGGCTACGTCCCACCCGGCGAGTACGAGCAGGCGTACCGGGCGAGCCTGGAGGCAGCCCCGCGGACCGCTTGATCACACGATCGCGGACCCTGCGAAATTCTGGACAGCTCACTCTTCCGCCGCTCGGCGCGGGTGGATCCGATGCGGCGGATGGGGCTCCCCGGTGACAGGATCGGTGTTATGAACACCGAGACGGACTGGGTGTACCGGGTGTTCGAGCCGCACGGATCCGAGGGCTGGCGCCCCTACGGCAGTGACCCCGAACGGTGGCAGGGCGCGATCACCGCCCCCGACTCGACCGAGGGCGCCAAGTACGCCATCGGCCGCATCCTCGGCGATCTGATGACCGAGTGGGAGAGGATCGGCCTCCATCACGCGATGCACGTGCGGGTCTTCCTCTGGCACGACGAGGCGGGCGACATGGAGGAGGCGGACTTCATCGTGGAGGTCCGGCCCCGGTCGGACATCGATATGGCCTGATCCCCGGCGCATGAGGCTCCTCACGGTGGCAGGCTCCCACAAGTACGAGCGGTACTACAACGAGCAACGAGCAACGAGCGACGAGCGACGAGCGACGAGCACCGCACCCACCGCTCACTCCACGCCGCCGCACCACTGCGTCCCCTCCCCGAACCGATCACTGCCCCCATGCGGATCACCCGCCTCGACATCCGCCGCCACGACCGCCTCGGCGGAGTGATCCACGAGTACCGGCACACAGCCTGACCGGTGCGGACGGGACATTCGGCACCTGCACACGTACGCGGTCCGGATGATGACGCCCCGAGGGTCGAGCGCTGTGACCGGCCTGGAGCCCTGCGCCATTAGCATCGGCTCATGCCGACCGAGCGGATGGAAGCGTTCAGCGATGGGGTCATCGCCATCCTGATCACGGTCATGGTGCTCGAGTTGCCCACACCGCACGGCACCACTTGGGCGGCCCTGCACGACGCGCTCCCGGTGCTGCTGACCTACGTGCTCAGCTTCGTCTACCTCGGCATCTACTGGAACAACCACCACCACATGCTGCAGGCGACCGATCGGGTGAACGGGCTGATCCTGTGGGCGAACCTGCACCTGTTGTTCTGGCTCTCCCTGATCCCCTTCACCACGGCCTGGATGGGCCAGAACCACTTCGCCGCCGTCCCCACGGCCGCGTACGGCATCGACCTGCTCGCCGCCGCCCTGGCCTACTACGCACTGCAGAAGACGATCACCCGGGACCAGGGTGCGGAGTCCCTGCTCGCCACCGCCGTGGGCAGGGACTTCAAGGGGAAGGTCTCGCCGCTGCTGTATGCGAGCGGCATCGGCCTGTCCTTCCTGAACGACTGGCTCGCGGTGGCGATCTATGCCGGCGTCGCGCTGATGTGGCTGGTCCCCGACCGGAGGCTCGAGCGGACCATCGCCCACAGACCGACCCCGGGCCCGGGCGAGTCCGCTCCCTGACCCCGTCGCTCCGCGAAGGGGCCTGCCGGTCGGGGGGACCAAGGCACGCGCCCGGCGCCCGCGACACCGCCACCACCACAAGCAGCAGGACCGCGCGCACTGTCCGAAGCGAGGCGTTGCCCGCCAAGCAGCCACGGGACGTCACGATCAGGCACTCGAACACCTCGAGGAACGAACGCCCTTCCGGAACGCCCGTGACAAGGGATCAGATGGATCCAGTGCTCGGCGGGAAAGCCGTAGAGCGCCGGTAGCTCGTCCTCGACGTCGGTGATCTTCTTGACGGTCTTGGTGGCGTGTCCTTTGCCCTCGGCGTTGTGGATGTCCTGGAGGCGGTGCGGTCGGCCCGCCACTGCGTGGTGAGCCGGGTGACGGTGGCCGGGGAGAGGCCGGCTGTCGAGCCGGGGAACTGCTCCAGGGAGGGCGGGGAGTCGCCGGACGAGAGCCGTGCAGACAGAGCAGGGGCAACACCTCGCTGCTCTTCGGGGACTTCCGCGACCAGGGCGGCTGGGGGTGCCTACCGACCGAAGGCTGGGGGAGAACGCCGAGGAGAACCGCTTTCGTTCGCCGGTGGCTTCGGCGACGCGCTTGCCGTTCACGCGCGGGGCCCCGACCGGGACCGTCCCGGCCGCAGTCGTCACCTTCCGCGAATGGTGGTAGCCGTTGCGCACGACCCGGCGGCGCCCGCTGTCGTCCCGCTGGCGGCCAACTCGGCTGTACAGGCGTTGACCTCGGCCTCCAGGACGGCGGTCGGCACCGTCCGGGCGCCGTCCCGGACGATCTCACCGATCAGGGAGCCGCTCGACGTGGTGTCGTCGGCGGTGACCACGCTGAGCACAGCGTGCCTTTCCGGCCGGTGCTACGAACCCCGGCCCACTCGGTGACTTCCGATCGGTCGCTCGGGAAGGTACGCCCTTCGCGCGCCGACCCGAGCCCGATCCACAGATCTTGAGCATCGCTCGCCACGACCGCGCACCCTCGGATGCTGCCGGCCCGTCGAGGGGCGCAACCGGTTGTGACCGTCCGTTCGACGAACGCACGCGCGGGAAAACCGGCCGACGGCAGCAGGAGGCCACCGCCCTCGTCGAAACGGTTGTCGCCGTGTACACCCCGGGCGACGATGTTCCCATTCCCAGCGCATCGCCCTGCGGGAGGCCGTGTTGACCGATCCCTGGGTAGCCCTGGAGCCGGGGGCCGACCCTGCCGAGCGCCTACGCGTGCTGCACCGGGCTCACGAGACCTTCACCGAGGCCGGCACGGTACCGCGTCCGGTGCGCGGCGTGGTCGCCGACTCGTGGCGGCGCTCGGCACGCGCCGGGGTCCACCCGGACGGTACCGCCGACGTCGAACTGACGGACGGCGACCTCGGGGCCTTCCGCGCCGAGCACCCGCTGGCGCATGTGATGCCGCTGTTCCGGGAGCTGATGGGCACGTTCGCCTCCGACGGCCGTCATCTGCTGGCGGTGTGCGACGCGCACGGCAGACTGCTGTGGGTCGAGGGGCACGCGTCGACGCTGCGGCAGGCGGGGCGGATGAACTTCGTGCCCGGCGCGCGATGGGCGGAGAGCGCCGTCGGGACGAACGCGCCGGGTACGGCGGTCGCCGTGGGCCGTCCGGTCCAGGTGTTCGCGGCCGAGCACTTCGTGCGGCGCGTACAGCCGTGGACGTGCGCGGCGGCCCCCGTGCACGATCCGCGCACGGGGCGTCTGCTCGGTGCCGTGGACATCACCGGTGGGGACGGTCTCGCGCATCCGCACAGCCTGGGCTTCGTACAGGCCGTGGCACGCGCGGCGGAATCCCAGCTGGCGCTGCTCGCCCCGAGGCGCCCGGACAGCGGTGGGCCCGAACTGGCGACGCTGGGCCGTGACCGGGCCGTGCTGACGGCAGGTGGCCGCAGTGTCCGGCTCAGCCGCCGGCACAGCGAGATCCTCGTCCTTCTGGCCCGGCGCCCCGACGGCCTGACCGGCGACGAACTGCTGTGCGCCCTGTACGAGGACGAGTCGGTGACACCGGTGACGCTGCGCGCGGAGCTCGCCCGGCTGCGTCAGGTGCTCGGCCCGGGACTGCTCGAGTCGCGCCCCTACCGGCTCACGGCACCCCTGGAGTCGGACATCGCCGCCGTCGAACGTCGGCTGGCGGCCGGCGCGGTCACCACCGCCCTGGCCGCCTACGCGGGCCCACTGCTGCCCGCTTCCCAGGCACCGGCGGTCGTACGGCTCAGGCGCCGCCTCGCCGACGGCCTGCGCGCGGCACTGATCGCCCGCTCGGACGCCGACCTGCTGGCCGACTGGGCCCACGCGCCGTGGGGCGAAGAGGACCTGGACGTATGGCGGGCACTGGTCACGGTCCGGCCGACGGCATCGAACCGGGCCCATCTGGCCTCACTCGAATCGGAGTTGGCGGCTCCGGACGGCTGGGCCCGCTTCGAGGGCCGGTAGCGCCGCTGCCCCACCGCAACGTGGATGCAACGTCCGCGTCCTTACGCTCCGGCGCAGAGCTGCCCGACGGCGGGCAGCCCTGCTGAAGGAGGCCAGTTCCGCATGACCCGTTACGCGGCGCCCGGAAGCGAGGGCGCGATCGTCTCCTACCAGCCCCGCTACGACCACTTCATCGGCGGGGAGTACGTACCTCCGGTCAAAGGGCAGTACTTCGAGAACCCGAGTCCGGTGAACGGGCAGCCGTTCACCGAGGTGGCGCGCGGTACGGCGGAGGACGTCGAGGCGGCACTCGACGCGGCCCACGCGGCCGCGCCCGGCTGGGGGCGCAGGCCGGCGGCCGAGCGGTCCGACATCCTGCTGAAGATCGCCGACCGCATGGAGGCCGACCTGGAGTCACTCGCGGTCGCCGAGAGCTGGGAGAACGGCAAGCCCGTACGGGAGACCCTGGCGGCCGACATCCCGCTGGCCATCGACCACTTCCGCTACTTCGCCGGCGCGGTGCGCACCCAGGAGGGCTCGCTCAGCGAGATCGACGACGACACGGTCGCGTACCACTTCCACGAGCCGCTGGGCGTCGTCGCCCAGATCATCCCGTGGAACTTCCCCATCCTGATGGCGACGTGGAAGCTCGCGCCCGCCCTCGCCGCGGGCAACGCGGTCGTCCTCAAGCCCGCCGAACAGACGCCCGTCTCCATCCACTACTGGCTGAGCCTCGTCTCCGACCTGCTGCCGCCGGGCGTGCTGAACATCGTCAACGGCTTCGGCCCGGAAGCCGGCAAGCCGCTCGCCTCGAGTCCGCGGGTGGCGAAGGTCGCCTTCACCGGCGAGACGTCCACGGGACGGCTGATCATGCAGTACGCGGCCGAGAACCTGAAGCCGGTCACGCTGGAGCTGGGCGGCAAGTCGCCGAACATCTTCTTCGACGACGTGTGGGAGAAGGACGACGAGCTGCGCGACAAGGCCCTCGAAGGGTTCACCATGTTCGCGCTGAACCAGGGCGAGGTGTGCACCTGCCCCTCCCGCGGGCTGATCCAACGAGGCAACTATCCCGACTTCCTGGCCGCGGCCGTCGCCCGCACCGAGCTGATCAGGCCCGGGCACCCGCTCGACACCGACACGATGATCGGCGCGCAGGCGTCCAGCGAGCAGCTGGCCAAGATCCTGTCCTACATCGACATCGGCCGACAGGAGGGTGCCAAGATCCTCACGGGCGGCGAACGTGCCGACCACGACGGTGACCTGAAGGGCGGTTACTACGTCCGGCCGACCATCTTCGAGGGCGACAACCGGATGCGTGTCTTCCAGGAGGAGATCTTCGGCCCCGTCGTCTCGGTGGCCTCTTTCGACGACTTCGACGACGCGATCAAGATCGCCAACGACACGTCGTACGGTCTCGGCGCGGGCGTGTGGACCCGCGACGTCAACACGGCCTACCGCGCCGGCCGCGCCATCCAGGCGGGTCGTGTCTGGACGAACTGCTACCACGCCTACCCCGCGCACGCGGCGTTCGGCGGTTACAAGCAGTCCGGGATCGGCCGGGAGACGCACAAGATGATGCTGGACCAGTACCAGCAGACGAAGAACCTCCTCGTGTCGTACTCGCCGAAGAAGCTCGGCTTCTTCTAACCGCGGCAGAAGGGCGCCTGAGCTCGGCTGAAGCACGGCAGGCGCCCTTCTCGACGCGTCAGGGAATCATCGGCAGCCGGGGCGGGCGGCACGGGGGCTCCGGCCGGCCTGCACCCGCTTGCGTGCCCGAAGTGCCGTGGGCAGCCGCTCCCACACGCCGTCCTTCTGGCCGGCACCACCAGGAGCGATGAGCCGTCTACCACGGCGGTGAGCCATGCGGCAAGGGTCTCCGGGTGGTGGCGTGGCCCTCCGACGGCGGGGCGGGCTGCGTGCGGTGCGTCAGGAGGTGGCACCGGTCAGGGCGAGGAATTCGCTGCGGGAGCGTGCGTCGGACCGGAGCAGGCCGAGCAGGGTGGAAGTCATGGTGGTGGAGCCGGTGGCCTGGACGCCGCGCAGGGTCATGCAGGAGTGCTCGGCTTCGATCACCACGCCGACCCCTTTGGGTTCCAGGTGGGTCTGCAGCCAGTCGGCGACCTGCTTGGTCAGGCGTTCTTGGACCTGCGGGCGACAGGCGAAGTACTCGACGACACGAGCCAGCTTGGACAGCCCCAGGATGCGGGCCCCGGGCAGGTAGCCGACGTGGGCGGTACCGACGAACGGCAGCAGATGGTGCTCGCACACCGACCGGACGGGTATGCGGCGCGCCAGGACGAGCTCGTCATAGCCCTCGTCGTTGGCGAAGGTGGTCAGGTCGAAGGGGCGCGGGCTGAACAGCTCGCCATACGCGCGGGCCATCCGGCCCGGCGTTCCGCGCAGACTCTCGGATGCGGTGGAGATGCCCAGGGCGTTGAGGAACTGGCAGGCCGCTTCTTCGGCGGCGGCCAGGTCGACACCTCCGGGCTCGTGGACGACCCGCAGGGCGGGCCGTGCCGGTGCCGTGTCTTCCTCGTCGTGCAGGGCTGTCCGGGCGGTGACGTGAGGCGGGTGCTCGGTCATCTCAGGTGCCTCCGATGCCGAGGGCGGTGAGCAGAACCAGGACGAGGGCGGTGCGAAAGGCCGGAGTCCGGCCGGGGATCGTGAACAGGCCGAGGAATCCGACCGTCGCTGCCAACAGGGCACCGATCGGCACCGTGACCAGGATCGGGTGGAACGGGTGGCCGTACGGACCGGCGAGCGAAGCGCTGACCGGACGCTTCGCCTGAAACTGTGCCTCATCGGTCATCGCAGCCTCCTTTAATTCCACCAATAAAGTTTGGTCTTATTGGGGAGGGGCGTCAAGATAGGCAGGACAAAGGGTTATGAGAACACTTGCGCCCACGCAGATGGGCGTTACCGTGGTCTTGTGGCTTCCGATCAGACAGCACAGACCGATGCGGCCGTCAGTGCCATCGACTCCGTCAGCGTCCTGCGCGAGGACTCACGGCGGCGCATGTTCACCTTCGTCCGCCGTGCGGGCCGCGCCGTCACCCGCGACGAGGCCGCCGTCAGCGTCGGCGTGTCCCGCAAGCTCGCCGCCTTCCACCTCGACAAGCTCGTCGACGCCGGCCTGCTGCGCGCCCGGTACGAGACGCCCGGCGGGATCCGCAAGGTCGGCAGGCGGCCGAAGGTGTACGAGCCCACCGATGCCCAGATCACCGTGAGCATCCCCGACCGGCGCCACGAACTCCTGGCGGACCTTCTCCTGGACGCCGTCCTGACCGAGGAGGCCGACGAAAATGCCGCGCAGGCGGCGATGCGGACCGCCGAACAGCGCGGCCGGCAGATGGGTGAAGCCGCACGGGAGGAAATCCGTCCAGGGCGCTTGGGCCCCGAGCGGGGGCTGACCGCCTGTGAGCGACTGCTGGACGGGTACGGCTACGAGCCCGTCCGGGAAGGCCCGACCCGGCTCCGGCTGCGCAACTGCCCGTTCCATCCGCTGGCCGCGAAGGCCCCCGACCTGGTGTGCGGCATGAACCAGGCCTTCCTCAGCGGCTACCTCACCGGCCTGCAGGTCAACGGGGTCCAGGCCGTCCTGGCCCCCGAGCCCGGCGAATGCTGCGTGCGACTGGGCCCGAACGACACCGATCGCGATGACCAGGTGCTCCAGGACCGCTGACGCGACGCCGACCACCTGCCCCCGCGGGCCGCCGCCCAGCACGACGCTGCCCCCGACGGAGGGGGCGCTCCACGATGCTGCGCGGAGCGCACGTCACCGGTCGCTCGGCCTCCGGCCGAGCTGGGGAAAACGCCCGTTCTGGCGTTCAACCGGAGCATTGCCATGTTGACCAAGCGCGTCTTGAATCCTCCTGTCCTTTCCACGAAACCGGTGGCGCATCGCACCACCGCGCCCATGATGACCGCCGCCGACTTCGGCCTGCTGCTCATCAGGCTGACCTTCGGCCTGCTGATGGCCGCACACGGGGCTCAGAAAATCTTCGGACTCTTCGGGGGCCAGGGCCTGACGGCGACCGGCAAGGGGTTCGCGGCCCTGGGCTACCACCCGGGAGGGCTCTTCGCCGTGATCGGGGGCATGTCCGAGTTGCTCGGTGGCCTCGGTCTGGCCCTCGGCCTGCTGACGCCGCTGGCGGCTGCCGCCCTGATCGGCGTCATGATCAATGCGATGGCCACGGTCACCGGCGCCCACGGCCTGTGGGAGACGGACGGCGGCGTGGAATACAGCGTCTGTATCGCTGTCGTCGCCCTGGCCGTCGCTGCCAACGGTCCGGGCCGGCTGGCTGCCGACCGCCCGTTCCGCTGGGGCAAGGGCGGCTGGAAAGAGGCAGCTTTCGCCCTCGGCCTGGGCGGCGTCGCCGCCGCGATCATGCTCGCCCTGTAGGCGCGAAGCGCCCACCCGCGGCTCTCGCTGCGCGCCGTCGAGGGCCGGGCGCCTTGCGGCGGGTACTGGACCAGCCTGGTCGCGTGCGGTGTGCGACGCCGTCGCCGCCGGGCCGCTCATTCCCTGCTGGAGGGCCCGGCAGGGCGCAGGTGGACCACCGCCAGGTTTGACATCCGGGACTTGAGACAGCGGCCCTCACATCCGCGGAATTCGGGTGCGCAGCCGGTCGATCTCAGCGAGCACGCGGTCCACATGCGGACGCACCTGCGCCTGCAACGCATCGCTCCAGCTCTCTTTGGAGTAGGGGCAGTTGAGATAGAGACGCCTGGCGTGGTCGAGGGGGGCGCGGTGCTCGGGCGGGAGCCGGGCGAGGGCCCAGTCGGCAGCGGCGTCCTTCGACTTGATCCGGCCAGTGGCGAGCGTGGTCCAGATGCGGGCGAAGGTCAGCAGGACGTTGCGGGTGTCGCTGTCCAGGTCGTCGAGCAGGCCGGGGACACCCGCCAGGCTCGCCCGGACCAGGTCGGCCCGCGGGACCGGGTCGAGGACCTGTGCCGGGCGCGGGCCGGCGAGGGGGTGGTCGCCGGCCCGCGCCATGGTGATCAGCAGGGCCAGATCGGACATCGGCTCCGGCCGGGGGACCTCCCCGGCCTCGTACTCGGCACGCAGCCACTCGCCGTAGAGGAAGTCGCAGGTCGGCGGGTACCGCCACGGCCGCACCTCGGACTGGACGACCACGGTGACCTCGACCGGGCGGGCCTTGCTCCGGGAGCCGGAGATCCGGAGCAGCCCACCGAGGAGTGTCCGTCGGTCCTGCTCGTCCATTCGCCGCCGGGAGACGACCAGCACGTCCACGTCGCTGGCCGGCCTGAGGCCGCCGAGCACGGAGGAGCCGTGGAGGTAGGTGCCGATGACGTCTCGGCCCAGCACACCGCCGACCAGCCCCACGATCTCCTGAACCTGATGCACCGCATCAGCGTCTCCCGTCGTCCGGCGGACTGCACGGCATTATCTGATGTCGTCCGTTCAGGGCGATGCGGGGATGTCCAGGGCGAGGCCGGTTCCGGGGACACGCGGGCGTTCAGGCGGCCCCACACCGGCACGATCGGCGCCTTGAGGAACTGGTGGGTGCCGTCGATCAGCGCGACGAAGTCGCGTTCGCCCGTACTGCGGCGCTTGCCCCTGCCCTGAAGACCCTGTTCGCCGAGATCGCCCGGTCGTTGGCGACGGAGCCGGAGCCGGGCGCCTTCCACCGTCGGTGGCGAGTGATGGCCATCGACGGCACGGTCTTCGACGTACCGGACAGCGAGGAGAACGCCGCGCACTTCGGGCATCCCCGGACGCACCGCACCGAACGGTGTGCGTTCCCGCAGGTCCGGGTGGTGGCGCCGGCCGGGTGCGGCACCCGTGCCATCACCTCCGCCCTCAACGGTCCTGGCTTTGCACTCCGGCGTGAACGAGCGGCGAGGAAGCGGCTTCCTCTTCCCCATGTTCTCCACGGGGGACATCACCCTTCCGGGGCCGGAGCCCCTGGTCCGGGACGTCCGTCAAAGCGGATCAAGCCCATGCGGATGCTGTGCGGACACGACGAGCACACAACTGCGAGGGGGCCCGTGTGCAGGGCCGTGTGTCCGGGCCGGAAGCCGCCGTTCGGACCACCTGAGGGGGCCCCTTCAGGTGATGGCCGGACGCCTCATGAGCCAGGCGGTTGCCGTAGGGGTAGGAGGTCTCAGCAGAGGACGAACCCAGAACCCCGCGAGGAGTTTGGCGATGTACGCAGCAGTCCGGCGGTACGAAGGGGTGACCGATCCGGCCGAGGCGGGACGCCTCGTGAACGAGGGCTTCGTGCCGCTCATGCGCCAGGTCTCCGGCTTCGTGGCCTACTACTGGGTCGATGCCGGGGACGGAGTGATGGTCTCGACCAGTGTCTTCCAGGACCGGGCCGGTGCCGAGGAATCGAGCTCGAGGGCGGCGGACTTCGTGCGGGACAACCTTGCGTCCCTGCTCCCCAACCCTCCCCAGGTCACGGCCGGAGAGGTGCTGGCTTCCGCGTAGCAGCGTCCGGACCGGCCTTCCGGGTTCCCCGTGACGGGGAGTGAGGAGCGGATGTGACGGGGAGGGCGGGGCCCGTCCCGGCGTTCGGTTTCGACGGTGTTCCTCCTGCGGGTGCGCCGCAGTCTGTCCGGCGGTCGTGAGCCGCACGGTCGTGGTGAACGGGAGACCTGTCGGCCGAGGCCGTGGTACGGCGGCTTGTCGCTGTCACCCCGGCGGGGATGTCCTCAGGGCTGACGCTCGTTCGGCGTATCTGCGCAGGTGACCTCGTCACGTGGGGTGTAGTGCGTGCGGAACGGTTCCCGCCTCACTTCCCGGCCGTCGTCGTGGAAGACCCGCTCCACGGTGACGTCGAAGCCCTCGAGCGGGGTCTGCGGCACGCACTTCTCAGCGGTGCTCACCTTCTTCGCCGGCGGCTGCACGTTGGTGCGCGGCCCCTTGACCGACGTGATCTCGTCGTACTTCTTCGTGCCGAGGAAGGTGATGGTCACCGAGGTGTCTGTGGACTCGGCCTGGATGTAGAGGGCCTTGCCGGAGTCGTTGGCGAACCTCAGGTCGAGGCTGCCCCAGGCGACCGTCGCCTCACGGCCCTCGGGGTAGCGCTCGATGTAGAAGGAGTGGGCGCCGTACTCGACGGGCTTGACCCCGGCGAAGAACATCGCGTTGAAGACGGTCGTGGCCACGGCGGAGACACCGCCGCCGGACGCCTTGATGTACTGGTCGTCGAAGATCATGATGCCGTCGACGAACCCGTTGGCCCGGGTGCGCTCGCCGACGGTCCGGTTGAAGCTCCAGGTCTCGTCCGGCATGACGACGGAGCCGTTGATGAGTTCCACGGCCCGGCCGATGTTCGTCGTGCGGTAGGCGGCCGGCTCGAAGGCGACGGTGAAGGAGGACATCTTCTCCGTCAGCCCCAGACGTGCCGCGTTCTCGCGGGTGACCTCCGGCTGGATCTGCTGTGTGGCCACCTCACCGGTGCGGGCGGCGCCCGACTCGGTGAGCAGGGGCAGGACGGCCTTGCTCAGGGCCTTGTCGGTGACCTTCACACCGGGTCTGGCGTCGGCGGCCACCACGACCTTCTCGCCCTCGAGCCCCAGCCGGGCGTTCCGGGGCGTGGTGGGGAGGCCGTTCAGGGCACCGGCCACCGCGGGGGCGGCGCGCAGACCCTTGCTGTCGAGCTTCGGGGTGAGCCTGCCGGTGTCGTCCGGCCGCATCGTCAGGTACTCACTCAGCACGGCCGGGGTGATCGTGAACCGTTTGCCGTCCGCGGTGAGCGTGACCGGTGCCGACATCGCCGGCTGCGCGAACTCGCGCACGGCCCGCCGTACCTCTTCCGCCGTGACCTTCGGCCTGGTCTCGCGTGCGGGCAGCACCGTGACCGAGTCCGCCGCGCCGCGCAGGAAGGGGGTGCGCAGGGCACCGGTCGCGGCGTCCACGTCCAGCGCGTACCCGATGCGCGGGGTGACCTGCTCGACACGTCCGTCGGCGAAGGAGACGGCGCCGTCTCGGGCCTTCTGGTCGAGCGTCTTCGCCAGCTTCCCGAGGGTGGCACGGGCCTTGTCCTCGTCGATCCGCACGACCGGTTCGATGTCACCGCCCGAGCGGAACAGTCCGCCGATCACGCTGACCGGATCGGCGCCGGTGGACACCGCCCGGTCAAGGGTCTCCCGGATGTCGAAGGTGAGTCCCGCCTGCCGCGGGTCGATCGTGCCCCTGCGGTCGCCGACCTGCACTGCCAGCGTCCGCGGGCCGGCCGCCGCCAGGTGCTGCTCCAGCTTCCGGGCGGCTTCCTCACGGGTCAGGCCCCCGATGTCCAGACCGCGCACCGTCGTACCCGCCTCGATCTCACCGCCGGTGAGCAGCAGCCCGGCGAGGTACAGGCCGCCGATGCCGACGGTCAGCGCACCGCCCGCCAGGGCGACGGGCGGGAACGAGGCTTTTCGAAGGACGGAGGGTATTCGGGGGTGCATGGGTCTCCTGAGCGATCGATGTAGCGTACACCCGATGTCTCGTCGCTGTGTGCGAGAGCAGTCGGCCAAGCTACGGACAACCGGGCGCCAAGGGTATGTCCCGGGTCGCACCGGGCGCCCCCGCTCAGCGGTCTGAGTGACGAGCGCAACGGCGTCCGGCATGCTCGGCGCCCGGCTCCTCTCCACGGGCGGGCGGCCACTTCGGGCCGTCCCTGCCTCAGTCCTTCAGCGCCTCGACTTCGACATCGATGACTTCGCCGAAGCCGAAGCCGAAGCCCGGCTGCTGCCCCGGGGCGCCCACGTCCGGAACCCCAGCCGGACCCGACTGCTTCCTGGTCCTCACGGACCCCGCGGGCCGTCCCTTCCGCTGGCGGGCCCGCGGAAGCCTCCGGAAGGGTCGGACGACCCAGGCCGGAATCCTCGCCCTTTCAGGGCGGGGAGCACGTCAAAGCAGTCCTGCCAACGGCAGGACTCGCTCGGTGAGTTGTCCGCGCAGCCTTCCTCCGGCGGTGTCGGCTTCGGCGAGCCAGTCGGCGGCGATCAGCAGTTCGACGTGCCCGGTGATTTCCTCGGGCCGCAGGGCGCAGAACGCGGCGGCCTCGTCCAGTTCCAGTCCGTCGTCCTCAGCGTGTCCGAGGCGGCCGTCGGGGCGGGTGTGGGCGGCGCTGTACAGGGCGAGGAGCCGGGTGGCGGCGCCCAGTTTCTTCTTGCGGATCTTCCGGTCGCCCACGGCTTTCTGGGCCCAACCGGAGATCTTCGAGCGGGTGGTCTTGCCGAAGACGAACGGGCGGGGCTGTTCGGGCAGCAGCGTGGGGACGGTGACCGCGGTGGGGCCCTCGGGCCGGGAGGCCAGCGCCTCGGTGACGGTACCGGGCAGGCGCAGCCAGTCGGCGGCGACCAGCTGTTCCAGCACTCGCTCGGCATCGCCCTGCAACCAGGCGGTGAGGTCTTGTCCGGTGATGTTCCCGCTGCCGGCGCGCGCGGCCCGCAGGGTGAGCAGGAGCACCGCGAGATGCACCTCGGCCTCGGGGTACGGGGCGTGGTCCTGGACGTAGCCCAGCACGGTACGGGCGTGCACTGCCTGTTGCCGGGTCAGCAGCCGTTCCACCACCGGGCCGTTCCCGCTCGCCGTGCCGATGGGCCCGCCGACCCGGTTCTCGTGCATCTCGAGGGTGGTCTGCGCCGCCTTGCGGGCCCGGTGCGCCTCATGACGCAGGGTTCCGTCGCCGGTGACATCGGCCCATAGGGCGAACGCACGAGCCTTGCGCTCGTGGAGTTCGGCAAGGACGACGAGGTCGGGCTCGGCGCGCTGCTGATAGGCGCGGAACGCATCCCCGAGTTCGATGAGTTCCACCCGCAGTGCGTCGGGCTGAAGGTCGTGCGGCACGGTCCGCTGCGCGATCTTCCCCCACCGCTTCGCCCGCCGGGGCGCTTCCCCCGGTGAGGCGGTGCGGGCGCCGGGCGTCACGGCGGGTCCGGCGGCCGGGGAAGAAGCGTCGGCAGAAGCAGAAGCAGAAGCAGAAGCAGAAATAGAAACAGGGGCAGAAGGGGGCAGAGGGGAGGGGGCGTGGTCGGAGAACACCGCCGCCACATTCCCGCCCGTCGGCTCCCGGCCCGTCTCCGGCTTTCCCGCCGCTTCCCGTACCGCCCCGATCGGGGCCGGGGCGGGGCGTGGCGCCGGGGCGGTGTCCAGAATGCGGCAGTCGGGAATGGCGGCCGCGCAGCGCACGCACGTTTCCGCGATGCGCCACAGCCGCCCGGCACGGTTCGCGTGCACCATCAGGACCACCGGGCCCCCGCAGCGCACCGTCCCCTCCACCGGTCGCGCCCCGTCACGCCTGCCGGTGAGGACGTCGGAGGTGTGCCACGCACAGTCGGCGGCGCGGCAGCCGCACCATGCCTCGCCGCGCGGCCCGCCGTCCGCCCGGATGCGGGCCAGATGCATGTTGACGTGTTCGACCGCGGCCTTGCGTCCTGCGGGAGTGCTGGAGAAGTGCTGGTCGGCACAGGCCGGGCGGGAGCAGGAGAGCCGGACCGTGCCGGCGGAGGGGCGGCCGTGGGGGTCCAGGCGCACCGCCCACACCCTCCCCGTGACGCGCTCCTGCTGCGTACCGGCTTCCACCGTCATGTGCGTACTCCCAGCGTTGCCTGCTCCGTTGTCCCGGGCGGTCCCCATCATCGGGGAAACCGGCCGACCAGTCGCTGCGAAACGGAAATTTCACCCGGGCGTGCCCTGTCCCCGGCCCGGATCGTCGGTCCACCGGACTCCGGTGCGGGAGCCGCCGCCGCGCATGCGGTCGGGTGCCGCCGCTGGGCGGCACCCGACCGGAGAGGAATCACTTCCGGGGCGCGGCCCCGCGCTCCCTCAGCAAGGCGGTCATCAACTCCACCTCCGACTGCTGGCCCTCGACCATGCTCTGCGCCAGCCTCTGCTCGGTGTCCACCTCGCACCGCGAGACACAGGCGCGGGCCATGTCGACGCCGCTGATGTGGTGGTCGATCATGAGCTGGAGGTAGAGGATCTCCGCCTGATCGTCCTCGAGCTCACCGAGCCGGTCGAGTTCCGCGGCCGTGGCCATGCCCGGCATCAGGGACCCGTCCTTCGACTCGTGGTTCTCGTGGTCACCGTGCATCCACGCCATGTACCCGTCGGGCGAGATCTTCGGCAGCTCCCACAGATCGAGCCAGCCGAGCATCATGCCGCGCTGGTTGGCCTGAGTCTGCGCGATGTCGTACGCGAGACGCCGGATGTCCTCGTCGGCCGTACGGTCACGGACGATGTACGACATCTCCACCGCCTGCTGGTGGTGGACGGCCATGTCGCGAGCGAAGCCCGCATCGGCGGAGTCCGCAGCCGGAACGCCGACCGTCCGCTCGTTCTCCCTGCTCACCATGGTCAGGACCGACAGGGCCACGACCACGGCGACGAGGGCCGCCGCGCCGACGGTCAGCCAGCGGGCGAGGCCGGGCCGCGGGCCGGGTGCCTCTCCCGGATCCGTGGCCCGTTCCGCCATGAGCGTGCCGGTCATGACGCCATCAAGCCGCCCGAGCAGGCGGCGCCCGGCTCAGGGGTCTGGGGGCCCTGGACGTACTTGGTGAAGAACTGGTCGATCCGCGGATCCGATGCCTTGTCCACGGTGAGCTGGCGCCCCCAGGCCGACAGCATGATCGCTCCGGACTGGTCCGTGACCGGGCTCATCAGGCTGTACGGGGTCCTGGAGACCTTGTCCCCGAGAGCCTTGATGTCGGCGTCGGCGGCCTTGTCGTTGTAGGTGACCCAGACTGCGCCGTGCTCGAGGGAGTGGACGGCGTTCTCGTTCGGTATCGCCTCGGTGTAGACGGTGCCCTCGCAGGTCATCCACGCCTGGCTGTGGTCGCCGCCGACCGGTGGGCTCATCGCGTACTTCACGGCGCCCTGGACGTGGTTCCGGGTGAGCTTCTCCGCCTCCCAGGTCTTCTCACCCTGTACGGGCTTCTTCGCCTCGGCCGCCTGCTGCTCGCTCTTCTCGTCGGCGCTGTCGAGGGCGTACCCGCCCCACCCGACCAGCCCCGCGACGATGACCGTGCTGAGCGTGATGGTGATGATGCGGCGACGACGCTCCTGCGCTCTCTCGACGCGACGCATCTCTTCGACGCGGGCCTTGCGGGCAGCCGCGGCTTCCTTCTTGCTGGTCTTGCTCATGACTGAGTGAGCCCTTCTCCCGCCGTTCGGCGGTGGGTGCAGGGGTGTGATGGACGGATACCGCTCGGCACCTGCGCGAACGTGAGCGCGGGGCGCGGCGGGGCACCGTCAGGTCCGTTGCACCTGGAGGACGTGGAGGTCGGGAGCGCTGTGCACCGGCGGGGGCTGTGCGAGGACCGCTGGGTGCCGCTCCGGACACGGGAAGCCCGGCATGCGGGTCAGGACCAGGGGCGGAGTCTGCGCGGGCGCGCCGAGTACGACCGGTACGTCGTGGACGACGGGGGAACAGCAGGGAGCGCCGGGGGAACAGTCGCCCTGCCGGACGAGGGACATGACGGGGTGCTCGGCCGGGGCCCCCGCCGCCACCGTCCTGCCCGCGGACAGGGCGGTCGGGGGAGCGGCGTCGTCCTCGGCGCCACTGTGCCCCGCGTACCCCAGGCACACCACCAGGGCGGCGAGCAGGACGGCAAGGGCAGGGCAGAGGACCGCGGTGCGAACCGTCCACCGCGGGCCGTGTCCTCTGTCCTGCGCCGACTGCGCACAGCTCCTCATCAAGGGTGATGTTAGGCGGTCCCTGCGGGAGACCTGGCGGCCGGTCCCGGACTGTCAGTGATCGTGCCCGTTTGTGCGGATCGGGCGGACGGAGGTGCGGGATGCCCCGTGGTGAGAACGGTCGGCGCTGCGGCCGCTCTCGAGGTGTGCGGGCCGTGCGCGAGGTACCCGTGAGGCGTGTGCGCAGGGTTTGCCCCCCTCTCGGAAATACCCCCGGGGGTACCTGTGTTACTGTCGATGACATACCCCCAGGGGTAATTCTTCGCTGAAGGGAGTACCTCGTGTTCTTCGTCGACACGATCGAGGTGCAGGGGCTCGGCAACCGCGGTTATCTGGCGGGAGGCGAGCGGGCGTCGGTGGCGGTCGACCCGCCGCGCGACGTCGACCGGGTGATCGCGGCGGCCGTGCGGCGCGGGGTGCGGATCTCGCACGTCGTCGAGACGCACCTCCACAACGACTACGTCACCGGTGGTCCGGAGCTGGCCCGGATCACGGGCGCCGCCTACCTCGTGCCCGCCGGGGCCCGTGTCGCCTTCACGCGCGTACCGGTGCACGACGGCGACCACGCGGACATCGACGCCGCTGCCGGTCTGACCCTGCGCGCCCTGGCCACGCCCGGCCACACCCCGCACCACACCTCCTACGTGCTGGAGGAGAACGGCACGGCACGCGCGGTCTTCACCGGCGGCTCGCTGCTGATCGGCACCGTCGGACGCCCGGACCTCGTGGAGCCGCGCCTGACCGAGCACCTGGCCCGGGCACAGCACGCCTCCGTGCGCCGGCTCGCCGCCGAACTGCCCGAGGAGACGGCGGTACTCCCCACGCACGGCTTCGGCAGCTTCTGCTCGTCCACCCAGGCCGAGGGCGACAGCACGACGATCGGCAAGGAGAAGGCCTCCAACGAGGCCCTCACCCGGGACGTGGACACCTTCGTCGCCGACCTGCTGGCCGGTCTGGAGGACATCCCCGCCTACTATGCGCACATGGGACCGGTCAACGCCAAGGGCCCCGCGCCCGTCGACCTGACCCGGCCCGCCCTCGCCGACGCCGAGGAGATCGCCGCCCGGCTGGCGGCGGGGGAGTGGGTGGTGGACCTGCGCAACCGCGTCGCCTTCGCCGACGGACACGTCTCCGGCTCGTTCAACTTCGAGGCCGAAGGGCAGCTCGCCACCTATCTGGCCTGGCTGATCCCCTGGGGCAAGCCCGTCACACTGCTCGCCGAATCGTCCGAGCAACTCGCCCTCGCCCAGCGTGAGTTGGTCCGAGTGGGCATCGACCGTCCGGCCGCCGCGGCCACCGGAGGGCCGGCCGACTGGGTGCGAGAGGGCGAGGAGCCGGCCTCCTTCCCGCGGGCGACCTTCGCCGACCTCGCCGGCCGGTACCCCGCGGAGGGCGTCGTCGTCCTCGATGTCCGGCGTGATGCGGAGCGGGCAGACGGACACGTCCGGGGCTCGGTGCACATTCCGATCCACACCTTGCACAGGCGCCTCGACGAGGTTCCCGAGGGCGAGGTGTGGGTGCACTGCGCGGGCGGTATGCGTGCCGCCGTCGCCGCCTCCCTTCTGGATGCCGCGGGGCGCGACGTCGTCGCCGTGGACGACTCCTTCGACGCGGCCGGGCGGGCCGGACTCACCGTCCGCAAGGGCTGACGGCGGCTGACGGCACGGACGCCGCAGCGGGCCGCGCCGGCCCTTCGCGCCGGCATGGGAAACACAGGAGCAGGAAACCGACATGAGTATCTTCCGGCGAGGCCGCAGCGGCCCGGACCGCGTGACCGTGCGGCAGGCGGAGCACGCTCCCCGAGCCGTCCACCCGCCGTTGTCCACGACGGCCGCCCGGGCCGCGGCGGGGCTGACGGTGGCGGACCCGCGCAGCACGAACGGCGTCCTCACGTGAGCGCTCTCGTCCTCGCCCTGGTGGCCGGGGCCGTGATCGGTTTGGCACTCGGTGCGCTCGGAGGCGGTGGCAGCGTGCTGGCCGTCCCGGCCCTGATCTACCTGCTCGGCTCCACCCCGGTCGAGGCCGCCACCGCGAGTCTGGTCATCGTCGCGTTCACCTCGGTCGCCGCATTGCCCGCGCACGCCCGTGACGGCCGGGTGCGGTGGTGGACGGGGATGCTGTTCGCGGCGGCCGGGATCGGCCCGGCGATGCTGGGCGGTGCGCTCGCCGGACGCCTTCCGGAGACGGCGCTGACGGCGGCGTTCGCCGCGGTGGCGGCAGCGGCCGCGCTGCGCATGCTGCGGGCCCGGCCGCTCGCGGACACCGTCGTGCCGGTCCGGCCGGGCCGCGCGGCGGCGGCCGGCGCCGGGCTCGGCGCCGTCACCGGCGTGCTCGGCGTCGGGGGCGGCTTCCTCGCCGTACCGGCGCTGGTGGGAGTGCTCGGCCTGCGTATGCGTGAGGCGGTGGGCACCAGCCTGTTGGTCGTCACCGTCAACTCCCTGGCCGCGCTGGCGATGCGCACCGGCACGCTCGACACGTTGGACTGGGCGGTCGTCGGACCTTTCGCCGGAGCGGCGATCCTCGGCGCGTGGGACGGGAAGCGGCTGGCCGCGAAGGTCTCCGGAGGCACACTCCAGCGGATCTTCGCCATGGTGCTGTTGACCGTGGCCGCCCTCATGCTGCTCGACGCGGTGATGACGTGACGCGCCGCGGCCCATGCACCCCGGCGAGTCCTGCGCCGGGAAGGCGAGCCCTTATGCCAGGGACAGGAACAGCTTCTCCAGCCGGGCGCGCATCTGCTCGGTGTCCTCCCCGTTCTTACGACCGGACTCCATGTCCACCACGCACTGCTGCAGACCCGTCGCGATGATCGCGAAGCCGGCCCGGTCGAGCGCGCGGGAGGCCGCGGCGAGCTGCGTGACGACCTCCTCGCAGTCGCGCCCCTCCTCGATCATCCGGATCACCCCGGAGATCTGACCCTGCGCCCGGCGCAGCCGGTTCAGCACGGCCTTCAGAGCCGCACCCTCGAGCTCCAGTTCCACGACCACTCCTCGTAGCAATACCCCTAGGGGTACTGTACGTCCCGATTCGGGACCACGTCGACCACCAAGGATCACACCTGACATGACCAGCCCCCTCACCCCGGTCACCCTCGGCACCGACCAGGCCCGGGCCCGCCTCGACGAACTCACCGTCATCGACGTGCGCACGCCCGCCGAGTACGCCTCCGGCCATCTGCCCGGCGCCCTGAACATCCCCCTGGACCAGGTCCGGCGCGCCCTGCCCGAGATCCGGCACGCCGCCGAGCGGGGAGACGTCCTTCTCGTGTGCGCCTCCGGGGCCCGCTCCAAGAACGCCTGCACAATGCTGGCCGAACAGGGCGTCCCCGCCGCCACGCTCGTCGGAGGCACCGGCGCCTGGGCCGCCGAGGGCCACGATCTGCACCGTCCCGCCGCCTGCGCCACCCCGGCCGGATGGAGCATGGAGCGCCAGGTCCGTTTCACGGCCGGCACCCTGGTGCTCCTCGGTCTCGTGCTCGGCCTGCTCGTGCACCCGGCGTTCCAGCTCCTCTCGGCCGGGGTGGCGGGCGGCCTGGTCTTCTCCGCGCTCACCGACACCTGCGGCATGGCGGTCGTGCTGGCCAAGCTGCCCCACAACCGCCCCCGCGCGGCCGACCTCGACGCCGCGCTCGCCGCCCTGCGCGGCCGCTGAGCCCGCCGGGCCGCTTGGGCCGGCCGCCCCGAGGGACCGGTCGGCCCAAGCGGATGTCCCAGTCGTCGAACAGACTGGAGGTGCGGGACCCCGGCATTGCGCCGGTGCTCGGCACACACTTGGCCGACGGCGCGCCGCCGGGTTCCTCACCCCACCGGCGAGCAAGAGAGCGAGGACCGTCATGAAGGGCTACGTCTTCCACGGTCCCGGACAGGCTTCCTGGGAAGAAGTCCCGGACCCCGGCATCAAGGAACCCACCGACGCGATCGTCCGGGTCGACGCCGTGACCATCTGCGGAACGGACCTGCACATCCTCAAGGGGGACGTGCCCGAGGTGCAGCCCGGCACCGTGCTGGGGCACGAGGCGGTCGGCGAGATCGTCGAGGCGGGAAGCGACGTGCGCACGGTGCGCCCCGGGGACCGGGTGCTGGTCTCCTGCATCAGCGCCTGCGGACGGTGCCGGTACTGCCGCGAGGGCATGTACGGCCAGTGCCGGGACGGCGGGGGCTGGATCCTCGGGCACCTGATCGACGGAACCCAGGCCGAGTACGTCCGTGTGCCGTACGCCGACCTGTCCGTACACCCGCTGCCCGGAGCTCTGGCCGGTCAGGACGCCGTGCTGCTGGCCGACATCTTCCCCACCGCCTACGAGGTGGGCGTGCTCAACGGAAGGGTGAGGCCCGGGGACACCGTCGTGGTCGTCGGGGCCGGCCCCATCGGGCTGGCGGCCATTGCCACCGCCCGGCTTTTCGCACCCGAGCGGATCGTCGCGGTCGACCTGGCCGACGCCCGGCTCGAGGCCGCCAGGAGCCTCGGCGCCGATGCCGTGGCCGACGCGCGGGAAGCCCCCGAGCAACTGATCACCGACCTCACGGACGGGCTCGGCGCGGACGTCGTCATCGAGGCGGTCGGTGTGCCGGAGACCTTCGAGATGTGCACGCGCATGGTCCGGCCCGGCGGGCACGTGGCCAACGTCGGCGTGCACGGCAAGCCCGCGACACTGCATCTGGAAGACCTGTGGATCAAGAACGTGACCATCACCACGGGCCTGGTCGACACCCGTTCCACACCGACGCTGCTGCGGATGGCGTCCGCCGGCAGGCTTCCGACCTCGCAACTGGTCACTCACACCTTCTCCCTGGACCAGATGGAGGAGGCCTACGACGTTTTCGGCAACGCCGCCGAGACCGGCGCCCTCAAGGTCGTGCTCGGCGAACCACGGCATGACGTCGTGGCCACGCGGACGACCTGACAGCCGGCAGCCCGACACGGCGTGGCCGGCGACTGGCCGCGCCGGCTGTGGGAGGAGGTGAAACGCCATGACCGGCACCGTGTTGGTTACCTACGGGACCACGAACGGATCGACGGCACGGATCGCCGAAACCGTCGCCGACGTCCTGCGGAAGGGCGGGTTGACGGTCGAGACCCTGCCCGCCCGGTCCGTCGTGAGTGTGACGTCGTACGACGCCGTGGTGGTCGGCGGTGGGCTGTACGCCGGACGCTGGCACAAGGACGCCCGTCGGTTCGTCCGCCGGTACCGCCGCGACCTGGCGAAGCGCCCGGTGTGGCTGTTCAGCAGCGGCCCGTTGGACGCCACGGCCTCGGAACGGGACATCCCGCCCGTGCCCGGTGTGAAGAAGGCCGTCGCCGAAATCGACGCCAGGGAGCACGTCACCTTCGGTGGTTGTCTCGAGGAGGGCGCGAAGGGATGGGTCGCCCGGATGATCCTCCGTGACGGGAAGGGCGGGGACTTCCGCGACTTCACGGCGATCCAGACGTGGGCGGCGCATGTCGCCGACGATCTGACGCACACCTGAGAGCGGGCTGGAGGACTGTGCCCGACCCAGACCCCGGTGCCCGGCACCGGGGTCGCCGTGGTACCTGTGCCGACTCCCTGTCGCCGCGCTGCCACCAGGCCGTTTTCCGGTGTGAAGGGGGACTGTCGGCCCTCACCTTCCAGCCTCGTCCCGCTCAGGGTGGAAGACGCAGAAGGCGTGAAAGGCGCAGTACCCGCTGTACCAGGAGGAGGACGGGCTGACGATGTACCCCCATGACGGTTTCCGTGAACTCGGTCGGCAGGAGTGCCTGCGGCTGATGGCCGAGGTGCCCGTCGGCCGCATCGTCTTCACGCGCCTGGCTCTGCCCGCCGTGCTGCCGGTCAACTTCTGCCTGGACGCCGACGGTGCGGTGCTGCTGCGTACCGCAGAGGCCTCGGAACTGGTCCGCGCGATCGACGGCGCGGTGGTCGCCTTCGAGGCCGACGACGTCGATGCGGCCCGGCAGGCCGGCTGGAGCGTGGTCGTCACGGGCCCGGCCGCGGTGGTGACCGACCCGGCCGAGCACGCGCGCCTGTCCCGCACCGGTCCGGTCTCCTGGGCGCCCGCGGCGCGGGAGGTCTTCGTCCGTATCGAGCCCGAGCTGGTCACCGGGCGTGAACTCGTCGGCGGACGCACCCTGTACGGGGTGAGCCTGGCGGCAAAGGACGGCTGACGGCCGCCAACTGGCCCAGTACCGTGGGACGTTCGGCCCGCCCGCCGGGCCCTTCAGCCCCTCCGGAGGACGTCGGCGGCGCGGGACATTGAAGGAGCAACGAGAGTCGTCCACCTCCTGCGCCACCCTCTGGAAGGGATGAGCACCATGGCAGTTCACGACCACCCCCACCGGCGTCCGGGATTCCGCTTCCCGTCCCCGCACCGGGCCGGGACGGCTCCCGTGTCCGCCGAGCCGGCGACCGCGGCGGCGACCGAGACCCGCGCGTACGTGCTCGCCGGGCTCCGCCTGCTGACGGGTTTCGTCTTCCTGTGGGCGTTCCTGGACAAGACGTTCGGCCTCGGCTACGCGACCCCCTCCGGCAAGGGGTGGATCGACGGCGGGTCGCCGACCGAGGGATTCCTCAACGGCGTCGCCGTCGGGCCGATGGAGTCCACCTTCCACGCCTGGGCCGGGGCCGCCTGGGCCGACTGGCTGTTCATGCTCGGTCTGCTCGGCGTCGGCCTCGCGCTGATCGCGGGCGTCGGCCTGCGGCTCGCCGCGGTCGCGGGCACCGTCATGATGGCGCTGATGTGGGTCGCGGAATGGCCGCCGGCCCAACACCTGTCGGACGGGTCGCCGAGCATGTCGACGAACCCGTTCGCCGACTACCACCTGGTCTACGCCGTGGTCCTCGCCGCGCTCGCCGCCGCGGGTGCCGGCGCCACCTGGGGACTGGGCAAGGTCTGGGCGCGGCTCCCCTTCGTCAGCCGCAACCGCTGGCTGCTCTGACGGCCGCGGAATCGTCGGACCGGGGCACCTCCGCTCGTCGGCGGGGGTGCCCCCTCGTCCGTGTCCCCGCCGACGCCGTACGGTGAGGCTCCGCGCGACCGGGCCCGAGGGCCTCCGGTCACCTGCTGTCGCTGACCCCGGTCCCGAGGAGCGCGGTCCGCCCGGCCTCCAGGCGGGCCACCGGGACACGGAACGGGGAGCACGAGACGTGGTCGAGGCCGGCGGTGTGGAAGAAAGCGCACCGGCTCCGGGGCGCCGCCGTGTTCGCCGCAGACGCCGTTCTTCAGCTCGGGCCGGGCTGCGCGGCCCTCGGCGACGGAGAGCCTCACCAGGCGCCCCGCATCGTCGAGGTCGGTCGCCTTCGCTCCTCTCCCTTCACGACACGCGCCCGCGTGGCGCCCGCACGACGGGGCTCAGGTCTGCCGGGGGACGACGGCGACCGGGCACGTGGAGTAGTGCAGCAGGGCGTGGGCGACGCGGCCGAGTTGCAGACCGAAGTGGCCGTGGCGCCGCAGAGCGCCGACGACGATCAGGTCGGCTTCGGCCGATGCGTGCAACAGGACCCGGTGGGCGTGGCCTTCCACCGGCCTGCGCCGCACCTCGACCTCGGGGTGCTCCCGCATCGCCTGGTCCAGTGCGTCGGTGAGGTCGGTCGTGGCGCGCTCCTCGTGGGCACCGGCGGCGTCATCGACGAGGAGGGGATGGTCCACGTGCTCGTGAGCCGGGCTGCGCCAGGCCCGTACGGCGTCGAGGGCGGAGCCGCGGGCCTCGGCCGCACGGAAGGCGAACCGTACGACACCCGTGCTCGTGGCCGGGTCGCCGACCCCCACCACCACCCGCCCGAAGCGGCCCTGTCGGTTCTGTTCCGCACCACGGACCACGATCACCGGGCACACGGCACGGGCCGCCACGGTGAGGCTGACCGATCCCAGCAGCAGCCCGGCTATTCCGCCACGTCCGCGTGAGCCCGTGACCAAGGCGTATGACTCGCTTCCCGCCTGCAGCAGCGCGGACACGGCATCGTCGGGCTGCACGTCGCCCGACACCTTCACCTCGGGATCGCGGAGTCGGGCACGTTCGATGCCGGACGCGATGATGTGCTCCGCCGTGACCTCCTCGACGGGGCGATCGGTCCTGAGGGAGGGGCGGGCCGCCTCGTAGCGCTCCCACAGGGAGGCATGGACCAGGCGCACCGGCAACCCCCGGCGTGCCGCTTCGTCCACCGCCCAGTCCAGTGCCTGAAGGCTGGAATCCGATCCGTCGACGCCCACGACCAGCGGGAGTTGCATCGGTTCCCTCACTTTCCTACGTGGCCACCGACAGACCCCGTCCCCGTACCGTCGCACTGCCCGTGGCCCGCCGCGACATGCGGACCGCACCACCGGTGCCCGGGGGCCCGCGGCGGCTCAGGGGTGGATGTCGAGGACGTCCGGCACCGGGCGTCGCGGGGTGCTGGGGCCCTTGGGGCCGTATCCCAGGCGCAGCACGATCTGGATGTGCCCGGTCCCGGACACGGGGTCGCGCAGCGGCCAGCGCAGGTCACTCCACTCCAGGGCCTGAGTGGCGAAGGAACTGGACAGGCCCTCGAGGGTGGCCAGCAGCAGGACCCGTTCCATGGCCTGGCCGGCGCGCAGCCAGTCCTCCGGGTGGTCGCGGGAGGTGCTGAGGACGGCCAGCTGGGGGGTCCGTTCGAACTCGGCGGTGCCGCGGCCGGGCACCGGCCTGCTTCCGGCGAAGTCGCGCATGGGCGCCTTGCCGCCGTGCTTGCGCGGCCCGAAGGCGTAGTCGGGCACTCCGTCCGGGGCCGTGTTCCCCGCCGGAGCGTCGATACGGGTCCACTCCGCCAGGTCCTGGCCGCTGCCCCGGTCCGTGAGATTGCGTGCCTCGGCCTCCTCCAGCAGTTCCAGCACCTGTTGCAGGTGCCAGGAGGACGGGAAGGTCAGCGTCGCTCCCTCACTGCGGGCGGCGTCGGCCAGGGCCGTGCGCAGCTCCTGGGGGATCTCGGTCTCCTCGAACGGGAAACGGCTGCTGTGCCGCTGGTGGATCGCCGGGTACAGCGCGGGGAGATCGCTTCGACTGCTCCCGGGAGCGGTCAGCCGTACGGCGGCGAGCAGCGCGGGGTCGGCCGGGTCGGGCAGCAGCCGGACTGCCGGGTGCCATCCCTCGTGGGCCAGCGCGACCCGCAGATTCAGCAGGGCGGCGCCGCCGCCGAGGTGCAGGGCACGGTTGTCCGGGTCGACGTGCGGCAGGACGCGGTCGAGGTCCGCGCGCACCTGGAAGGTACGGCTGCCCCGGAAGTAGCGGAAGTGCCACGGCTGTGCGTTGTGCATGGACGGGGCGGCGGCGGCGTCGTGCGCAAGGGCCGCCGCCCGCTCGTCCGGCAGGGTCTGCTGATTCACAGGAGGGCCTCCTGCTCACTCTCCGGCCGGGGTGATGCGGCGTCCGGTCAGGCGGGTGGGCCGGATCGACACCCACATCTCGCGCTCACCCCCGGCCCACGGCGCGGTGTGGGCGCGTTCGGTCAGCCGCCGCACCTCGTCGGGCTCGGTGGCCACCCGTGCGGGGCCGACGGCGAGCACGCTCCAGCCCCGGCTCATGGCCTCGTCCACATGGTCGACCTCGAACGCGACGTCCGATCCCACGGCGGCCGCGGGCACGGAGTCGGGAGCGGTCCGGAAGGCGATCGCGTCGTCGACGACCTCGTAGTTCACCGGGACCACCGCCGGCCCTTCGGGTGTGGCCACCGCGATGCGCCCCACACCGTGCGTGGACAGCAGGGCACGGCACTCCTCCGGTCCGAGGTCCCGCAGCTCGGGGTGCAGCAGCGCCGTGCCCCGGCCGGGTGGCAGATCGACGCCACTCCCGCGCAGTGCCTGGACGCTGGTGCCCAGCGCCGCAGCCAGCCGGATGAGGGTCGCCAGGCTCGGATCGGCCGGGTGTTCCTCGAGATAGGCGAGGTAGTCCGGCGCCATCCTGGCGCGGCGGGCCGTCTCTCCCCGGCTCAGGCCCCGTCGGGTGCGTTCGGTGGCCACCCGCCGGCCGATGTCGCCGGGGTCGGGCGGGCCGGCGGGCGGGGGCGCGCCGGCCCCGGTATCGGTCTCGGGTTCGTGTCCGAGGTGCTTGATGTGGGCGTCGGGGCCGGGGAAGACGAGGGTCACCTCCTGCGTGTCCGACCAGCGCACGTCGTAGGGAGGGGTGCCGTCCTCGTGGTGGAGTCCGACGATCTCGCCGTCGCGCCGGGTGGCGCCGGTCGCCGGGCCTTCGATGACAAGTTGATCGCCGAGGTGAGCTCGCATGATCGCCGCCCTCAACCCATGATCTCGATACGACGCGGCTTGGCCTCCTGGGTCTTGGGGACGCGCACCGTGAGGACTCCGCCGGTCAGCTCCGCGGTGATGTGCTCGGTGTCGACGTTCGGAGGCAGA
>NZ_JBFAKH010000072.1:0-37712 GCF_040655635.1 Streptomyces sp. NPDC050388 | reverse complement strand
GCCGATGGTACTGCAGGGGGGACCCTGTGGGAGAGTAGGACGCCGCCGAACAAATTGTGGGAAAGCCCCGCACCGACAGGTGCGGGGCTTTCTGCGTTTAGGGTCGAGGTCATGCACTATGACCTGGTCATTTTTGACAACGACGGCGTCCTCGTCGACAGCGAGCCCATTTCCAACCGGCTGCTGGCCGGCTACCTCACCGAGCTCGGGCATCCGACGTCGTACGAGGAATCCATCCATGACTACATGGGGTCCGCCATGCATCGGGTGCACGACCTGGTGGAGGAGAGGACCGGGCAGCGGCTGCCGGCCGACTTCGACGACGTGTTCCACGCCCGCGTCTTCGCAGCGTTCGAGCGGGAGTTGAAGCCGATCACCGGTGCCGTGGACGTACTGGAGCGGCTGACCGCGGACGGTGTGCCGTACTGTGTCGCCTCGTCCGGGAGCCATGAGCGGATTCGGGTGGGCCACCGCACGACCGGGCTGGACCGGTGGTTCGACGACGAGCGGATCTTCAGCTCGCAGGATGTGGGACGGGGCAAGCCGGCACCGGACCTCTTCCTGTACGCGGCCGAGCGGATGGGTGTCGCACCGGAGCGGTGTGTCGTGGTCGAGGACAGCCCTCTCGGCATCCAGGCCGCGGTCGCCGCGGGGATGGACGTGTACGGGTTCGCCTCGATGACGCCGGCCGAGAAGCTCGCCGGGGCCACTCGACTCTTCGCCGACATGCGGGAGTTGACGGAACTGCTCCGCTGAGACCGACTCCGCTGAGACCGAGCGGAATTCGTCTTCGGCCGGACCTACCCACCAGTACACCGGGGCCCTACGCTCGCCGCCATGACTGATGTGCTGCGGCGCGGCAGGGCCTCGTTGGCGTTCGGCTTCCTCGTGCAGGGCGTCGCCTTCGCTCTGCTCGTGACGCGGATTCCGGCCGTCCAGGACCGGTACGGGGTCTCCGACGCGTTGCTGCCGGTTTTTCTCGCCGCGGTGCCCGTCCTGGCCGGTGTCGGGAGTGTGACGACGGAGCGGCTGGTGCGGCGGGTGCCGGCGAGCCGGGTGCTGCGGTGGTCGCAGCCGGTCGTGCTGCTGGCGCTGCTCGGGGTCGGGGCCGGGGAGCAACTGGCCGGGCTGGCTGTGGCACTGGCCGTGTTCGGGCTGGCGGTGGGGGCGTTGGACGCCTCGATGAACATGCTGGGGGTGAGTCTGCAGCGGGCGTACGGGCGCAGCATCATGCTGAGCTTCCATGCCGCCTACAGCCTGGGCGGGATCGCCGGGGCGTCGCTCGCGTGGGTGGGGGCGCACTGGCAGTGGGCGCTGTGGGTGTCGTATCTGCCGGTCGTGCTGGTGCTGACGCCGGCGGTGTTGGTCGGGAGCCGTTGGTACGTCGACGGTGAGGGCGGCGGGCACGACGGGGGCGGCGAGGCCGACGTGCCCGTGACGGAGGCGGCGGGGAAGGCCGGGGGTGCGGGCGGGGCCGTCACCTCCAAGCTGCTGTTGCCGCTGTGTGTGGTGATGACGGTGGCGTACATCGGGGACTCGACGGTCTCGAACTGGAGCGCGAAGTACCTCCAGGACGTGCTGGGGAGTTCGGAGCAGTCGGCGACCGTTCCGTACAACGTCTACATGGTCACCACGCTGCTGGGGCGGACGCTCGGCGACTTCGGGGTGCGGCGGTTCGGGGCCGTGGTGGTGGTGCGGGCCGGGGCGCTGTCGGCGGCGGCGGGGTTCGCCGTGGTGGCCGGGGCGCCCGGGGAGTGGGTGGGGATGCTGGGGTTCACGCTGCTGGGGCTGGGGCTCTGTGTGCTGGTGCCGCAGACCTTCGCGGCGGCGGGGCGGCGCGCTTTCGCGCAGGGCGGCCCGGGGGCTTCGGATGCGGCCGTGGCACGCCTCAACGTCTTCAATTACGTGGGGTTCCTGATCGGTTCCCCGTTGGTCGGGGCGCTCGGGGACGCCTGGAGTTACCGCGGGGCGATGCTGGTGCCGATGGTGCTGGTGCTGGTGACGTCGGTGTATGCCAGGTCGTTCGCGCCCGAACCGGACCGGTACGGTGGCGGGCATGAGCGGCCGCACACAGCTGATGTGGGACGAGGCAGTAACGGGCTATGACTTCGGCCGGGACCATCCGATGGACCCGGTGCGGCTCGCGCTGACCCGGAGCCTGGTGGGCGCGTTCGGGCTGGATCGCGAGGTGGCGGTGGTCGCCGCGAAGACGGCCGGGGACTCGACGCTGCGGCTGGTGCACCGCGAGGACTACATCCGCGCGGTGCAGGCGGCCTCGGCGGATCCGGGGACGGCGGACCCGTCGTACGGGCTGGGGACGATGGACGATCCCGCCTTCACCGGGATGCACGAGGTGTCGGCGCTGATCGCGGGGCAGTCGGTGGGCGCGGCGGAGGCGGTGTGGCGCGGGGACGCGCTGCACGCGGTGAACTTCGCGGGCGGACTGCACCACGCGATGCCGGGGGCGGCCTCGGGTTTCTGCGTGTACAACGACGCCGCGCTGGCCATCGCCCGGCTGCTGGAGCTGGGGGCCGAGCGCGTCGCGTACGTGGACGTCGACGTGCATCACGGGGACGGCGTGCAGGCCGCGTTCTGGGAGGACCCACGGGTGCTGACGGTGTCGTTGCACGAGCATCCCCGGACGCTGTTCCCGCAGACCGGATGGCCGGAGGAGACCGGGGCGGACAGCGCGGAGGGCAGCGCGGTCAATGTGGCCCTGCCGGCCGGGACCGGGGACGCGGGATGGCTGCGGGCGTTCCACGCCGTGGTGCCGGAGCTGCTCGAGGACTTCCGGCCGCAGGTGCTGGTGACCCAGCACGGCGCCGACACGCACTTCGAGGATCCGCTGGCGCATCTGGCGGTGTCGCTGGACGCGCAGCGCGCGGTGCAGACGGCGTGCCACGAGCTGGCGCACGAGCACGCCGACGGGCGCTGGGTGGCCCTGGGCGGTGGCGGTTACGAGGTGGTGGAGGTCGTGCCGCGGTCCTGGACCCATCTGGTGGCGATCGCGGCCGAGCGACCGGTGGATCCGGCGACGGTGATCCCCGAGAGCTGGCGGCAGGAGGTGTACGCCCGGACCCGGCGACTGGGGCCGGCACGGATGACCGACGGCCGGTGGCCCGTCTCCTGGGCGCCCTGGGAGGCCGGCTACGACCCGGCGGACCGGCTGGACCAGGCGGTACTGGCGACCCGCCGAGCGGTGTTCCCGCTGCGGGGGCTGCTGGCGTGAACGGGCCGGAGCCGGGCTTCGCGGCCCGGCTCCGAAGCGGGTGTCGCTCGTTGTGCTTACGCCAACCGTGCGGTCTTTCCCGTTTCCCGGGGCGCCCGGGCTCCGGGTCGCGCACCATCGCTCCCGTGCCGACCACAGCTGGCCCCGCCGGCCCCGCCGACCGCGGCGGCCTTCGTGGGCATCTGCTGGCCGCCCGGCTGGCCGGGGTCGTGGCCACCACGCGGGAGGAGAGCTTGCGGAGTTACCGGCTCTTCGCCGCCCGGGATCCGCGCCTGCTGATCGGCCTGGACCCGGGACGGGTGTGGAGCCAGCGAGAATTGATCGAGTTGATGGCGGACAGGTGTGGTGTTTCGGCCGATCCTCGCCATGTTTCCGGGCATGATGTGATCGACCCGGAGCGGACCCTGGCGGCCCTGGACGCCTGTGCGGAGCGTCTCGCGGTCGCCGCCCGAAGCGGTGTGCCCGTGCTGCTCGGCACCGGCCACCCGCACCGGCTGCTCGGTTTCTACGCCGCTCTGGCAGACGCCCTGTCGGCGGCGGGATGTGACGTCCTCACCCCGGCGCGGGGTCGCTCTGTCGACATAACGACCCGGTTCGGTCTACGCACGTACCGCCTCGACTACGTGCGAGGAGTCGCGCTCGTCCGGGGCGCGGTTCCCGAACGCCCCGGTGGTGAGCCCGGCGCACACACGCACTCCCCGCTCCCGGTTCGGACCGCGCTCGCCGGGGCCGCCGAGGCCGGCGGGCCGCTCCCCGGGCTGGTGATCGGAGACCACGGCTGGGCCTGCGGCGCAGGTCAGCTGGGGTTCGAGGCCATCGCGCTGGCCGATGTGAACGACCCCGCCCCGTTCGTGGGGGAGGCCGAGGGGTGCGTGTCGGTGGTGGTTCCACTTGATGACGGCGTACGGTCCGATCACTATGTGCCGTTGACCCGCTACGTAATCGATCGAGCCCGTCTGTCACAGTAGGCCGCCGATGGGTGCACCTCTTCCCCACTCGCATCACCCGCCCCTACATTGGGGAGTGAGCACGCAGCGACGAAGAGTCACCGGAAGGGGAAGCCGGTGGCCGTCGAGTGCGGAAGGTTCAGGTGTGTCATGGCTGCAGCTGGCGAAAGGCCTCTGAACGAGGTTCAGTTCCTTACCGTGGCGGAGGTCGCCTCGGTGATGCGAGTGTCGAAGATGACCGTGTACCGGCTGGTGCACAGCGGTCATCTGCCCGCGATCCGGGTGGGGCGGTCCTTCCGCGTCCCGGAGCAAGCGGTTCACGAGTACCTCCGCGAGAGCTACGTGGGGGTGGACACCGCCTGACGGCGAACCGGGGAGGACCCGTCCGGACACTCGCGGGCCTCCCTGATCTCCTCGATTACGACCTCAGCGCTCGGGCGGGTAGGCTGGCCCCTCGTAGGTCGTGTGGGCCCATGGCGCCCAAACACCGAGTGATGAGAAGTGAGCGAGGGTAGTCGTGGGCTCTGTTATCAAGAAGCGGCGCAAGCGGATGGCCAAGAAGAAGCACCGCAAGCTGCTCAAGCGCACGCGCGTCCAGCGTCGCAACAAGAAGTAAGCGGCGGCGCGGAACCGTGTCCAGTGGCCCCCCACCGATGAGGTGGGGGGCCACTGTCTTTACGTGGGGCCGGGTCTGTTCGCCCCTCCCCGGCCGTCGTCACTCCAGGTGTCGAGTGGACACCACAAAGTGGCCGTGACCCGTTAGGTTGGCGGGCAGGACGTAGGCAAGAGGAAGGCACTGGTCTTGGGAAAGGTCGTGCTCGTGACGGGAGCGGCCCGCCCTTTGGGGGGCCGTTTCGTCCGACGGATCCAGCGTGACCCGGATGTGGAACGGGTCGTCGCCGTGGACGCGGTCCGGCCCGCGCACCCTCTGGGCGGTGCCGACTTCGTCCAGGCCGACATCCGGCAGCCCACCGTCGCGCGCGTGCTCGCGGAGGCCGGTGCCGACACCGTCGTGCACCTGGACGTCACGGGCACGCCGCTCGGCAGCGGCAGCAGCCGGACGGCACTCAAGGAGACCAACGTCATCGGCACCATGCAGCTGCTCGGTGCCTGCCAGAAGTCCCCGCGCGTCGAACGTCTGGTGGTGAAGTCCAGCACGAACGTCTACGGCTCCGCGCCCCGCGACCCGGCGGTCTTCACCGAGACGACCCCGCCCAAGTCCCTGCCCAGCGGCGGGTTCGCGAAGGACGCGGTCGAGGTCGAGGGCTATGTGCGTGGCTTCGCGCGCCGCCGCCCGGATGTCGCCGTGTGCGTGCTCAGGTTCGCCAACATCCTGGGCCCCGCCGCGGACAGCCCGCTCGCCGCGTACTTCTCGCTGCCGGTCCTGCCGACCGTGTTCGGCTACGACCCGCGGCTGCAGTTCGTGCACGAGGACGATGTGGTCGACGTGCTGCGCCTGGCCGCGCGCGAACCCCGGCGCGGCACGCTCAACAGCGGCACCTTCAACATCGCCGGCGATGGTGTCCTGCTGCTGTCCCAGTGCTCGCGGCGGCTCGGCCGGCCCACCGTGCCGCTGCTGCTCCCGGCGGTCACCTGGGCGGGCTCGCTGGTGCGTACGCTGGGCATGTCGGACTTCTCACCGGAGCAGATCCGGCTGCTCACACACGGTCGAGCGGTGGCGACGGACCAGATGCGCGAGACACTGGGTTTCACACCGAAGTACACGACTGCAGAAACGTTCACGGACTTCGTGCGCAGCCGTGGCCCCGGGCTGCTTCCGCCGGAGGTCCTCGCGAGGACCGTCGACCGGATCGCCGCACTGCCCCTGCCGGGCAGCGGTCACCCCCCGAAGCAGAGCGCCAACTGAGGAGCGCAGCAACGATGGCGGACGCCAAGGTCATTCCGTTCGACGACGACCGTTCCCGCGGGGGTGCGGGGGGCGCAGGCGGTGCCGGGGGCGCGGCGCAGCGCCCGACGCGCCGCCGTGGCGCGGGCAGCCGGCGCAAGGGCGCCGGGGCCGCCTCGATGGGCGAGGTCCAGCCCTTGCCGGGCCGGGCGTCCGCGAGGGACGACGCTCCGGCGCCCGGCGGACCCCGCGAGCACCGGCCTCAGGAGCCGGTCACCGGCGGCGGTGACGCGGGCGGCGGCGCACGCGGCACACGCCCGGACGCAGTCGGCGGAGAGAGCCTGGACCGGCGTGTCGCCAGTGGCCTGGCCTTCCTGCGCCGTCGGCTCACGGGGGACTACGCGGTCGATGACTTCGGCTACGACGAGGAGCTCACCGACCAGGTCCTGATGTCGCTGCTGCGCCCGGTGTACGAGAAGTACTTCCGGGTCGAGGTGAAGGGCATCGAGAACATCCCCTCGGAGGGCGGCGCCCTGATCGTCGCCAACCACTCCGGGACGCTGCCGATGGACGGCCTGATGCTGCAGGTGGCCGTCCACGACAACCACCCGGCCGACCGGCATCTGCGGCTGCTCGCGGCGGACCTGGTGTTCATGCTGCCGGTGGTCAACGAGCTCGCCCGCAAGCTCGGCCACACCCTGGCCTGTGCCGAGGACGCGGCGCGGCTGCTGGAGCAGGGGGAACTGGTCGGGGTGATGCCGGAGGGCTTCAAGGGCCTCGGCAAGCCCTTCGCCGACCGCTACAAGCTCCAGCGCTTCGGGCGCGGCGGTTTCGTGTCCACGGCACTGCGCGCGCGGACGCCGATCATCCCGTGCTCAATCGTCGGGGCGGAGGAGATCTACCCGATGATCGGCAACGCCCGGACCGTCGCACGGCTGCTCGGCTTTCCGTACTTCCCGCTGACGCCGACCTTCCCGTGGCTCGGCCCGCTCGGCGCGATCCCGCTGCCGACGAAGTGGACGATCCAGTTCGGCGAGCCGATCCACACGGAGAACTATCCGCCGGAGGCGGCCGAGGACCCGATGCTGATGTTCAACCTGACCGACCAGGTCCGGGAGCAGATCCAGCACACCCTCTACAAGCTGCTGGTCCAGCGAAGGTCGGTGTTCTTCTAGAGAGCGACGGCAGGACGCACGTGGCCGGGGGCGCCCCCTTGTCGCAAGGAGACACCCCGACCACGTACGTCCTGCCGTTCAGTCCGCTCCGGTCGACGGTCCTAGTCGACGGTCTCGCTGTCGATGCCCAAGCCCGGGAGCAGGCCGGGCAGGAGGGGCGGGAGGGTGACGTCGGGCCGGGCGGGCGGGGTGGCGTCGCCGGTGGACGGCGGTGAGGTGCTGACGCCGGTCTCCTCCGGCGGGTCGAGCAGCCCGCCGTTGTTGCCGCCGAGCAGGCTGTCGCTCTCGTCTCCGGCGTCTGCGGACCGGCTGGGACCGCTGCTGCTGGTGCTGTCCTGGTCGGGGCTGTCGGTGCCGGTGCCGGGCGTCTGGGAACGGCCGGCACCGGACGGGGCGCCGGGTGTGGCCCCGGAGTCGTCCTGCGGTTCGCCGTTGACGCCGCTGTCCCCGGCCGGTGGGCGGGGGAGCAGGGACTGCAGCGGGGCGACGTCCTCGTCTATGGCGTCGAACACCGACGACACCTGCCGGCTGACGTCCCCGAGCTGCGCGGGCAGTCTGTCGCGCAGGGAGCCCCAGGCCTGCCGGTGCGAGTGGGAGAAGGAGGAGAGGGCCTGCATGGGACCCAGGGAGTCCGGGTCGAGACGGTACGCCTCGCGCAGCAGCCGATGGCCCTCGGACGCGTCGTGCCGCATGCCGGACAGGGCGCGGCGGATCTCGCCGACCGATTCGTGGTCGAGGGGGCCGCTGCGGTCGCGCTCCATCAGCCGCCGGGCCTCGCTGAGCCGGATGGAGGCGTGGTCGAGGAGGACGCGGCCACGCTCGTCGTTGCCGTCGGCCAGGCCGAGCTTGACGTCCTCTATGCCGCGCTTGAGGCCGTAGAGCGAGTCACCGGGCAGGGCGTCGGAGCTGGCGACGGAGACTCCGCCGAGGGCTCCGGCGGCCACGGTGACGCCGAGGCCGCCCGCGGTGAGCCCCTTGGCCAGCCGTGAGCGCGGTCTCAGCTTCCCCAGGGGGGTCGCCCGGTGAGCGCCCCGGGCGTGGCGTGAACGCTGTTCGGGTGCGGACGGATCCGCTGCCTCGCCCGCGGCGGTGCCTTCCTGGAGCATGGCCTCGAATGCGGCCACCAGTCGGGCCCGCTGGACGACCTTGACCTCGGGATCCAACTCCGGCTTGGGCAGCGCGCCGAGACCGGCGGCGAGCGTGAGCAGCCGCTCCTGTTCCGTCTTCGCGGCGGCCGGTCCCGGTGCCGATCCTTCGGGCTGCTCGGCCGCTGTGACCCGGTCGGACTGCTCCTCCAGGGCCTGGGCGAAGGCGTTCGCCCGCCGGTGCGCCGATACGTTCGCGATCACTGGCGGCACCTCCTCTCGTCATGACGATCGACTCCCCAGGGGGTTCTGAGGGTTCCACCCCCTGACCATGTTCATACGATCGGGTGATCGGAGTCGGCGGGGAGTGACCACAGGGAGCCTGCATCCCGCACAACGAGCGGCGCGGTACTTGGGTTACGCGTGCCGAAGGATCGGTTGGGGGAGTCAACGAGGTTTCACCTAGGGTGAGTTGGCTGTCACGGAGGGTGTGCCGTCGATGCGGGTCCGTTCCGCTCAGCGCGCGTCCTCCGGGAGGAGCCGGGCGAGGGTGCGGACGGCCCGGTACTGGAGGGTCTTGATCGCCCCCTCGTTCTTGCCCATCACGCGGGCGGTCTCCGCGACGGAGAGGCCCTGGAGGAAACGGAGCGTGACGCATTCGCGCTGTTGGGGGTTGAGCCGTCGTACGGCATCGAGGAGGGCGGCGTTGGAGAGGTGCTCGAGGACGGAGTCCTCCGGGGACCGCTCGACCTCGTTGGCGTCGAGCATCTCCCCGGTGGTGACTTCGAGGCGGAAGCGGCTGGACTTGAAGTGGTCGGCGACCAGGTTGCGGGCGATGGTGACGAGCCAGGCGCCGAAGTCGCGCCCCTGCCAGGTGAAGGTGCCGATGCGGCGGAGCGCCCGCAGAAAGGTCTCGCTGGTGAGGTCCTCGGCGGTCGCCTTGCTGCCCACCCGGTAGTAGATGTAGCGGTACACGGTGTCGCTGTACTGGTCGTAGAGCCGCCCGAAGGCGTCGGCCTCGCCGGCCTGGGCGCGCTCCACGAGGTCCATCATCCGGGCGCTGTCGCTGTCCGCGGCGGGGCGGCGCGCGGTGGCCGCACCGGACGAGCGTCCGCGCCCGGCCACCGCGGCGCTGTCGTCGGTGAGGGCGTAGCTGGGGCCGACGGGTGGGTCGGCGATGGCGTAGCTGGGGCCGACGGTGGCGGTGGCGAAAGCGGGGACGGCGTACGCGGTGGGGACGAAGCCGCGCAACAACTCCCGGGCCGTGACGACTGCGGTGCGCAGTGCGGTCAGGCCCGAGTCGTCAACCCCGACGTGTGGGTACACGGGACTCCCAGAGGCAGAGCTTCCATCACGTGCAGTACGGGCCGTTCACCCGTCGTAGCGACGGAGGGGTGCCCGAATGCGTCTGAGGAGAATAACGCTTCGTGCAGGCGCTGCTACACCGAGTTGCTCAAATCATCGATTACGTCGTTTCCGTGGCCTGTTGACACCGATTCAAGTAACCGATGTTGATCGAATGTTGACCGAAAAGCTTCGCTTCCCGGTTCGGTACGGGGCGTGTTGTGGCCGTGTGCAGCCAAGAGGACTGGACAGCGGGGTTGCGGGGTACGGCAGTTGGATTGGCCGGGTTGCGGGCGGGGCGTCACTTTTGTTCCCCGCTGATCAGGCCCGCAGCCGTACGGGCGTCCGTCGCCGCCGAGTTGACCGGTCACCCGGTGTGCGCGGGAGCGCCGCCGGGCTCGGGGCCGTCAGGCTCAGCGCGGTCGGGTTCAGCGCCGGCGGCGGTGCATCGCGATGGCCGCCGCCGTGCCGCCGGCCACCGCGCCCACGCCCGCGGCCGCCGGGATGCCGACCTTCGCCGCCTTGCGGCCCGTCCGGTAGTCGCGCAGGCGCCAGTCCATCGCGCGGGCGTGCTTGCGCAGCTTGGAGTCCGGGTTGATCGCGTACGGGTGCCCGACCAGGGAGAGCATCGGGATGTCGTTGTGCGAGTCGCTGTACGCGGCGCAGTGGTCCAGGTCCAGGTTCTCCGCCGCCGCCAGCGCGCGTACGGCCTCCGCCTTCGCCGGGCCGTGCAGCGGTTCGCCCACGAGTTTGCCGGTGTACACGCCGCCGATGGACTCGGCCACCGTCCCCAGCGCCCCGGTCAGGCCCAGGCGCCGCGCGATCACCTGGGCGATCTCCACCGGCGCCGCCGTGACCAGCCACACCCGCTGCCCGGCGTCCAGGTGCGCCTGCGCCAGTGCCCGCGTACCCGGCCAGATCCGCCCGGCCATGTACTCGTCGTAGATCTCCTCGCCGATGGACTTCAGCTCGGAGACCCGGTGGCCCTTGACGATGGAGAGCGCCGAGTCGCGCGCGTCCTGCATGTGCTCGGGGTCCTCGACGCCGGCCAGCCGGAACCACGTCTGCTGCCACGCGAACCGCGCGAGGTCGCGCGTCTCGAAGAACTTCCGCTTGTACAGCCCCCGCCCGAAGTGGAACAGGGCCGCGCCCTGCATCACCGTGTTGTCCAGGTCGAAGAACGCGGCGGCCCGGTCGTCGCCGTGAACCGGGAACTCCGGTTCGCGGGCGGAAATCTCCTGAGTGGATTTGCGGGCAGCCTCCGCCGAGGCCTCGCCTGCCAACACGCTCCGCGCCGTGGCGGAGCGCCTACGGGGGGTGAGCCATCCGAGAGCGGCCATGGCGTTGAGCATAACCAGTCCGGCCGTCGGTTCCGGACCCGAGAGGTTTGGACACCGTGAACTCTGCACGTCCGTGTCGTTAAAGCGCCGCCCCCCGGGCTGGGCAGGGGCGAGTCCGCCCGGTCGCACACCTCGAACGGTCTTGGGCGCTTCCCCCCACTGCCCCAAGGGCGTGGAAGGTGCTCCCGGGGCCCCGGCGTGCTCGGCCCCGGGCGACGACACGCACCCGGTGCGCGGTCCGGTCCCGGGAGGCCGCCATGGACACTGCCCCGCGTGACCTGGCCATATGGGTGTGGCCGGAGGCGGCGGGGAGGTCCCGAACCGGCACGCCGGTGGAGCGGGGGCCCGCCCGCTGACGCCGTCCCCGGCGTCCCGGACCGCACGTTCCCGTCGACCCGCACGGCCCACGACGCCGCGAGCCCGGAAGCCGACCATCGCACGATCGAGGTGCACCACCCCCGTGCACGCTCCCGGCAAGCAGCCGACGGTCCCTCCCGTCGGGCGGGGCCGGTCCGGCGCGCGACCCGGTCCGGGGCACAGGCCCGGGCACAGCACTGAGCGTCACAGTGGCCGCAGAGGGGTTCCCCTGTGGCGCCGCAGGGCGAGAATGGCTGACATGAGTCCGCTCTTTCGCCGTGAAGCCCCGCAGGATCGTCTCGTCACCCTCATCCGCAAGCCCGGCTGTCACCTGTGCGACGACGCGCAGGCCGTGGTGGAGAAGGTGTGCGGTGACCTCGGGGTCGCGTGGGAGGGCAAGGACATCACCGAGGACCCGGAACTGCACGAGCGGTACTGGGAGCAGATCCCCGTCGTTCTCGTCGACGGCCGCCAGCACACGTTCTGGCGCGTCGACGAAGGCCGCCTCCGCAAAGCCCTGACCGGCTGACCGGCCGACCGGGTGGGTGCTCAGGACCACTGATCCATAACTGACCAATCAGTCCAAAGTGGCGGAAAAGTCGCTTAGAATCGATGGCGGCTTGGTCTCGGGGGCGGGATGCACAGAGGAGAGTGTGCTGTTTTGCCCTCAGAACAAAGGGAGCGATGGTGCTCGTGCACCGGTTCCGCACGGCTGCGCCGGGGGTGCGTGACCCCGGTCACGTTGGGTGGGCAAATCGGACACCATCTTTGTGCACGCGTTCACAAAGGCATAGCCTGCATTCGACGGGGCGGTCCGGGGACGTATGACCGCCTGCAGCCCCGCTCTACCCGCAGGAGCACCGTGGCAACTGGCCGATCTCACCGACCGGCGACCCGTAGCCGAGGGATTCCCGAGGCCACCGTCGCCAGGCTTCCGCTGTACCTCCGCGCCCTCACCGCGCTCTCCGAGCGCTCGGTACCCACCGTCTCCTCGGAGGAGCTGGCGGCGGCCGCGGGCGTCAATTCCGCGAAGCTTCGTAAGGACTTCTCCTACCTGGGTTCCTACGGGACCCGGGGCGTGGGCTACGACGTCGAGTATCTCGTGTACCAGATCTCGCGTGAACTCGGCCTCACCCAGGACTGGCCGGTTGTGATCGTCGGTATCGGTAACCTCGGTGCCGCGCTCGCCAACTACGGCGGGTTCGCCTCCCGCGGGTTCCGGGTCGCCGCGCTCATAGACGCCGATCCCACGATGGCCGGAAAGCCCGTCGCCGGCATCCCGGTGCAGCACACCGACCAGCTCGAGGAGATCATCCAGGGCGAGGGTGTGTCGATCGGCGTGATCGCGACCCCCGCCGGTGCCGCGCAGCAGGTCTGCGACCGGCTGGTGGCCGCCGGTGTCACCTCCATCCTGAACTTCGCGCCGACCGTGCTGTCCGTCCCGGACGGTGTCGACGTGCGCAAGGTGGACCTCTCCATCGAGCTGCAGATCCTCGCCTTCCACGAGCAGCGCAAGGCCGGCGAGGTGGCCGCCGGGACCGTCGTCCCGCCTGTCGGCTCCCGCCCGGAGCCCGTCGCCGCGCGCCAGGCGTCCGCCGGTGGACAGGAGTCCGCCGCGGACCAGGGGCCTGACGGGGACGTACCCGCGGTGATGCCGACATGAGTCTTCTCGTCGTCGGGCTGAGCCACCGCAGCGCGCCGGTCAGCGTGCTGGACCGGGCTTCGCTGAGCGTGGAAGCGCAGGTCAAGCTGTTGCAGGACACGGTCGCCGCCGAACCGGCCAGTGAGGCCGCGGTGCTCGCCACCTGCAACCGCATCGAGCTGTACGCCGACGTGGACAAGTTCCACGCCGGTGTCGCCGAGCTGTCCACGCTGCTGGCCCAGCACAGCGGGGTCGGCCTGGAGGAGCTCACGCCCTATCTCTACGTGCACTACGAGGACCGCGCCGTCCACCACATGTTCTCGGTGGCCTGCGGACTGGACTCGATGGTGGTGGGCGAGGGGCAGGTCCTCGGCCAGATCAAGGACGCCCTGGCGCGTGCGCAGGAACTGCACACCGCCGGGCGGCTGATGAACGACGTGTTCCAGCAGTCGCTCCGGGTCGGCAAGCGCGCCCACACGGAGACCGACATCGACCGCGCCGGACAGTCCCTGGTCACCTTCGGCCTGGAGCAGCTGGCCGCCGGCTCGCCCGTCGACAGCTGGGCGCGGGGCAAGAAGGCACTGGTCATCGGTGCCGGATCGATGTCCTCGCTGGCCGCGGCCACGCTCGCGCGGGCCGGTGTCGCCGAGATCGTGATCGCCAACCGCACCGCCGACCGCGCCGAGCGCCTCGTGCAGATCCTCACCGAGGCCGAGGACACGCAGGTACTGGCCCGCGCGATACCGATGGGATCGGTGGCGGATGAACTGACACGTGCAGACGTCGTCGTCTCCTGCACCGGTGCGACCGGCCTCGTCCTCACCGCCGACGCGATCGCCGCCGGTGTCGAGGGCCGCGTCGGACAGCAGCCGGAGACGGTACGCACCGGGGCCGTCGGAGCCGCGGAGGCATCGGCGCACGATGCGCGCAAGGCGCCGGCCGCGCGGCCGACGCCCCTGCCCCCCGCCCCCGTGGCCGCCACCAGCACCGACGAGGACTGCCCGCTGGACCTGGCCTCCGTACCGCCCGGTTTCTCCGTGATGGGCGAGGCGGCCGTCGCCGGTATGGACGCGGCGACGCTGGAGCAGCACGCGGCGTGGGCCGTGAGCGGCACCGTCGACCGCCGCCAGGGCGGCCGGCGCGGTGCCGAGGTGGACACCGAACTGATCGGCGCGCTGGCCGCGACCGCGGCGAGCGCCGGCCGGATCCCCGAGCGGCGCCGTCCGGAGCCGGTGGCCGAGCCGCCGCGCCCGGAGCCCGTGCTCTTCCTGCTGGACCTCGCGATGCCGCGCGACATCGACGCGGCCACGCACCGCATCCCCGGGGTGCGGCTGGTCGACATCGAAGCGCTCGCGGAGGCGTCGGCGGACGCTCCGATGGCTGCCGACGTGGACCAGGTCCGGCGTATCGTTTCCGACGAGGTCGCGGCATTCGGGGCGGCCCAGCGGGCCGCGCACATCACGCCGACCGTGGTCGCCCTGCGCACCATGGCCGCGGACGTGGTGGCCGGTGAGATGGCCCGCCTGGAAGGGCGGCTGCCCGGCCTGGACGACAAGCACCGCGCGGAGATCACCCAGACCGTGCGGCGGGTGGTCGACAAGCTGCTGCACTCGCCGACCGTGCGGGTCAAGCAGCTCGCGGCCGAACCCGGCGGCGCCGGGTACGCGGACGCGCTGCGCACCCTGTTCGACCTCGACCCGGAGACGGTGGCCTCCGTCTCCCGCGCCGGGGAAAGCACCGAGAAGAACGCGAAGGCCGCGCAGAACGCGGCCGACGCAGAAAACCGAGGGCCGGCATGACTGAGAAGGCACTGAGGCTCGGGACCAGGCGGAGCAAGCTCGCCATGTCCCAGTCCGGGCAGGTGGCGGATGCCGTGAGCCAGGTGACCGGACGGCCTGTCGAGCTCGTTCCGATCACCACGTACGGCGACACGTCACGCGAGCACCTCTCGCAGATCGGCGGCACGGGCGTCTTCGTGGCCGCGCTGCGCGAGGCACTGGTGCGCGGCGAGGTGGACTTCGCGGTGCACTCGCTGAAGGACCTGCCGACCGCACCGCACGACGAGCTGGTCCTGGCCGCCGTACCGGAGCGCGAGGACCCGCGGGACGTGATCATCGCGCGTGACGCGCTCAAGTTCACCGACCTGCCGCGCGGCGCCCGCATCGGCACCGGTTCGGCGCGTCGCATGGCCCAGCTGAACGCGTACGCACGCGGCCACGGCATGGAGATCACGACCGTGCCGATCCGCGGCAACGTCGACACCCGGATCGGGTACGTCAAGAGCGGTGAGCTGGACGCCGTCGTGCTGGCCGCCGCCGGGATGAACCGGGTCGGGCGCAGCGACGAGGTGACCGACTTCCTGTCGGTCGACACGATTTTGCCCGCTCCCGGCCAGGGGGCCCTGGCGGTCGAGTGCACCGTGCGCAACACGGAGCTGACCGCCGCGCTCGCCGAACTCGACGACCCGTTCACCCGGGCCGCCGTGACGGCGGAGCGGTCACTGCTCGCCGCCCTGGAGGCCGGCTGCACCGCTCCCGTGGGGGCGTTGGCCGACCTTTTGGCGGACGGGCCGATTGTCAAGGAAATGCGCCTGCGGGGCGTCGTCGGCACGACCGATGGCACCACGCTGGTGCAGCTGTCCACCACCGGTCCCGTGCCCGAGACGCATGAGGCGGCGATGGCGCTCGGTCGCGAACTCGCCACCGAGATGCTGGCGCAGGGCGCGGCCGGTCTGATGGGGGAGCGAGCACATTGAGCCCCACCACCCTTCCACCCCCTCCGGAACACGGGCACGTCACCTTCCTCGGTGCCGGACCCGGGGATCCGGGACTGCTGACTCTGCGCGCCGTGGAGGCGCTGGCGAACGCGGACGTCCTCGTCGCCGAGCACGATGTGCTCGACGTCGTACGCCGGCACGCCAGGCAGGGCGTTGCCGAAGTGCCGACGGACACGGACGCGGCGGGTTCCTCCGCGCCGTCCGCTCCGGGCACAGGCACGCCTCAGCTGAAGGTCGTTGACGGTACGTCAACAACCGTCGGCGCACCCGCGGTGCGGGATGCCGCACATCTTGTCATGGAGGCCGCGCGGGGCGGCAGGCGGGTCGTGCGTGCGGTGTCCGGTGATCCCGGCCTCGACGCGTACGCCGCCGAGGAGATGCTGGCGTGCGTGGCGGCCGGGGTGACCTTCGAGGTCGTCCCCGGCATCGCGGCCGCGGTCGGCGTGCCCGCGTACGCCGGTGTGCCGCTGCGGGACGCCGAGGGCGCGGACGTGCGGTTCGTGGACGCGCGTACCGCGTCGGACCGGTGCTGGACCGAGGTCGGGGCGTCGGACGGCACGGTGGTCGTCTCCACCACGCTCGACTCGGTGGCCGCCGCGGCGGGCGAACTGGTGTCCGCCGGTCGCAAGCCCGACACCCCCCTGACGGTGACCGTCGCCGGTACGACGACCCGGCAGCGGACCTGGACGGCGACGCTCGGCACGGTCGCGCAGACGCTGAAGCAGGCGAAGGTGCTGCCGTCGCCCGACGGCGGCCGGCCGGTGATAGCCGTGGTCGGTGAGCGTTCCGCCCCCGCCCAGCGCGACCGGCTCGCGTGGTTCGAGTCCAAGCCGATGTTCGGCTGGAAGGTGCTCGTGCCGCGTACCAGGGAGCAGGCGGCGTCGCTCTCCGACCAGCTGAGGTCCTACGGCGCGGTGCCGCACGAGGTGCCGACCATCGCCGTCGAGCCCCCGCGCACCCCGCAGCAGATGGAGCGCGCGGTCAAGGGCCTGGTGACGGGTCGCTACGAGTGGATCGCCTTCACCTCGGTCAACGCGGTCAAGGCGGTGCGGGAGAAGTTCGAGGAGTACGGCCTCGACGCCCGTGCCTTCGCCGGGATCAAGGTCGCCGCGGTCGGCGACCAGACCGCCAAGGCGCTGATCGACTTCGGCGTGCGGCCGGACCTGGTTCCGAGCGGTGAGCAGTCGGCCCGCGGGCTCGTGGAGGACTGGCCGCCGTACGACCCGGTCTTCGACCCGATCGACCGGGTGTTCCTGCCGCGCGCGGACATCGCCACCGAGACGCTGGTGGCGGGTCTCATCGAGCTGGGCTGGGAGGTCGACGACGTCACGGCGTACCGGACCGTGCGCGCCTCGCCGCCGCCCGCGGAGACGCGGGAGGCGATCAAGGGCGGCGGCTTCGACGCGGTGATGTTCACGTCGTCGTCGACGGTCCGGAACCTGGTCGGCATCGCAGGCAAGCCGCACAACGTGACGGTCATCGCCTGCATCGGTCCGGCGACGGCGAAGACGGCCGAGGAGCACGGGCTGCGTGTCGACGTCATGGCCCCGGAGCCGTCGGTGCACAAGCTGGCGGAGGCCCTGGCCGACTTCGGCGCGCGCCGCCGGCTGGCGGCGATCGAGGCGGGCGACCCGGTCACCCGCCCGAGCGAACGGCGCCCGGGGGCGCGGAGACGCCGGTCGACGACGTGAGGTCGTGCGACGGCGTCAGGTAGGACGCGTGAGGTGGTGGCGGGGCGCGCCGTGGGCTGCGCACCGCCACCGCGCGTTGGTGCCGGGCCCGGCCGCCGGTCGCACGGCGGTGGGACATGCCGAGCGCGGTTCTGCCCACGGGCTCAGTCCGAGGGCCACTCCAGTACGGTCAGGTCGGGCCACTGCCGACGCCAGCGTGCCGCCTTGGCCTCGTACACGGCACGCGGCGCGAGCACCGGATTGGGGCGCACGACGAGTCGGAACACGTCGGAGAGTCCGTGCGGCGCGTAGACGCGCCACCGGCCACCGGGCTCCAGCCGCACGCCCAGGCAGCAGGTGGTCGCGGCGAAGCTGTCGATCGCTGCTTCGGTCGACATGTGCGGGGGACACGGGACGCCGAACTTCCGCTCGTACCAGAGGTGGACGCGGGCCTCGTTGCGGATCTCGACCTCGGCCTCGGTCGGCAGGTCGGCGAAGGCCTGCGCCGCCGCGCTGATCACAGCGTCCTCCGCCTCCCACGACAGGTCGCGGTCGTCGAAGTAGAAGACGTCGTAGTCCTTGATCCCCTCGGTGGGAGGCCTGCCCGTGACGACGTTCCACACGGTCTGGAAGAGACAGCCCGCTGTCAGGTACCAGCCGGGCAGATCCAGTGCCGCGGTCCGGTCGAGCACCTCCAGCAGGGTCTCGTTGCGGGACAGCGTGGTTTTCAGGGCAGCGAGTTGCTCGTCCAAGGGAAGGCGACCGATCACCGCACATGCCTACCACGACGAAAGCGTGGACACTTTCCGGGGAAGTGTCCACGCTTTCGGGAGCGGGTGCCACGCGGGCGGCCGGTCGGCTCGTGCGCGTCAGCCCTCCGAGGCGTACGGCAGGAAGGTCGCCCAGGTGGTGGGGGTGAGGGCGAGGCGGGGGCCGTGGGGGTCCTTGGAGTCGCGGACAAGGATCTGGTCGGGAGCGGCTGCCACCTCGACGCAGTCGGGGCCGTCGGCCGTGCTGTAGCTGCTCTTTATCCACGCCACCTTGCCGTCAGTTCCAGAAGCCTTGAGCGTCATGTCTTTGTCTCTCCCAGTACTTTCTCGATGAAGGCCAGCGAATCCTGTGGGCTGAGAGCCTGGGCGCGGAGGACGCCGTAGCGGATGCCAAGGACCGTCGTTTCTTTGGGGTCAGTCATCACTCGGCTGCTGAGGGGTGCTTCGCTGAACGCGATTGTGGCTCCATCCCTGAGTTTGAGCAGGCGGAACGAACCATCGGTTCCGGAGTTTTCCTCGCGGTCGAGAAGCAGGACTTGGAGGTCCACGTTGCGCCACTGAGCCACCTCCAACAGCCGTTCGATCTGCTGCCGCAACACCATCCTGCCCCCGATCGGCCTGCGAAGCGTTGACTCACACTGGACAAAGCTGAAGACGCGCCGTCCAGTCGTGAGATCAAGGATCTCCTGGCGTGCCAAGCGCGCCGCAACCTGCTGTTCCACCTCGTCCTCGGTGAACCCCGGCCGACGTGCGTTGAAGATTGCCCGCGCGTACTCCGTGGTCTGCAACAACCCATGAACGACCGAGTTGTTGTAGGCCCCCAGCTCGACGGCTTCCGCCTCCAACTTCTTCAAGTCCCGCACCTTCTTGGGGTACCGGACCTCCGCCACGTCCTGCTTGAGCGCCGCGATCTTCCCGCCTGCCCTCAGTACCTCGTCCGCCGAGTCCAGGTACTCCGGCCGGGGAATCCGTCGCCCCCGTTCCACCGACGAGACCAGCTCCTCCCCGTACCCGATCGCCGCTCCGAACTCCGCCTGGGTGAGGCCGGCCGCTTCCCGCCACAGCTTCAACTGCCGTACGACCGTCCGCATCACGGCTCCGGCCTCTTCGTCGTCCTGTCCCGCTTCCCACTCGTTCATGTCCGCCGCCCTCCCGCCGTGCGCCCTTCCCCGGACCAACTCCGGCCGTCCGCACCTGGTCGCCCCGGGCAACCCGGACAGAACCGGACACCTCACGGACAGCCGCTGGTCGCACGGGCCGTCCACCTTCACACGGTACGCACATGTGAACGCGCTGGGTGATGTGAATCAGGGAATCGCCGCATCGAGCGCCTCGCGCCACCAGTTCTCCGTACCGCTGTCCGCCACCCGTCGGGGTGCCCGTCTCGCCCGGCTGCTCGCCACGGAGCAACTGCGCTCCTGGGGACTGCCGTTGGATCCGGCTCGGCTGATCATCGCCGAACTCGCAGCGAACGCCGTCGTGCACGGCCGCGTCCCGGGCCGGAGCTTCCGGCTCGGTCTCACCTTCACCGCACGCGGGGTGTTGAGCATCGAGGTGACCGACGCCAGGGGCGAGAGTCTGCCCACGCGCCGGAACGCTCCCTTGGAACCCGCCGAGTCCGGCTACGGGCTGCTCCTGGTCGAGGAGTTGGCCGACCGCTGGGGTGTGCGCGGCGGCCCGGCGCCGGTCAAGACGGTGTGGGCGGAGCTGGACCTCGCCCGGTGACGGCCGCTCGGCCGCCCGTGGGAAGAGCTCTGCCAGGGCGGTGCGCCATGGACACGGGTTCCAGGTCCGGCCCGGCCCCGTCACCTGCGGTTCCGTGACGGTATCCGACTGCGCGCCCGCCCCGGTCCGCCCTCAAGGCCTGTCTTGTATATACGACATCGTGTCGGGTATACATGACGCATGGCCGCGATTCGAAGCGCCCGCGAGCCGCGGCGCGTGAACACGCGCATGAAGCTCAAGCGGCTGGCACTCGGCATGACCCAAGCCGACCTGGCCGGACAGGTCGGGGTCACACGGCAGACGATCTCCATGATCGAGGCGGGTGCTCACAACCCGACCCTCAGCTTGTGTGTCGCCATCTGCCGAGCACTGGAGACCGATCTCAACTCCCTGTTCTGGGAAGAAGGAGCGCACGGGCACCATGGATGAGCGTCAGCACCTCAAGGCGGGCAGATCAGCCCTCGTCGCCCTGGGTGCCGTCATGTTCGCGGCCCTCGGGGTGCTCGTCTGGGAGTACATCCAGACCAAGGAGGTGACGAACACCGCGGCGATCCTGGTCCTCGTCGGTGGCGCGGGGGTGTTCGCGCTGGTGCAGCGCGTGCTGGGCGCCGAGGCCCCCCGGTCCCTCATGGGGGTCGAGCTTCCCACCGGCGCGGACGCCCCCAGCCGTCGTCAGAGGCGGCGCGCCTACCTGCGCGGGGCGCTCCTGTTCGCCGCGGTTCTCACCGGCCTCAGCCTGGCCGGCCTCGCGCTCGGGGGCACGCAGGAGCTGACCTCCGGCCTCCCCTTCGCGGTCCAGGGCACGCTCGGGCTGGTGGCTCTCCTCGGCGCCGAGTTCCTGGCACTGTTCGCGGTTTCCTATGCGGTCGACTGGGCGCTGGGAGAGTGGAGTTCGAAGGCCGTCGAGCGGCAGTACGCGCGTCTGGACGGCTGACGCCGGGCCCGTCGCCCATGTCGTCGCCGAGCCGAGAAGCGGCCCGGCGACGACGTGCGCGGCGCCGGCGAGGATGTCCACGGCAGCGCAACGCGTGGCCGTCGGCGCTCGACGACCGTCTGCCTCTACCTGATCACGCCATCGGCACGCAGCTCGGCGAGCTCCGCCTCGGAGAGCGCGAGACACTCCGTCAGGACCTCGTCGGAGTGCTGGCCCAGGGCGGGTCCCGCCCAACGCACCGACCCCGGCGTCGTTTCGAGCTTCGGGACCACGTTCGGCATGAGCACGTCGGCGCCCGTGACGTCAGGTACGGACACCAGGTTTTGCCGGGCCGCGATGTGTTCGTCCGCGATGATGTCCGACGCGCTGTAGACCGGCCCGGCGACGATGTCCCGCTCCCGCAGGAGCCGTAGCGCCTCCTCCCGCGGTCGCTTGGCCACCCAGTCTCGCAGGGCGGCGGCCATCTCGGCGGTCGTGCCGGAGGACGGGCCGATCACATCCTCGTCGGTGAGCAGTCGGCGGATGGCGTCCAACGCCTTGGTCGTCGCCGCGGAAACCACGATGTCGGAGTCGTCGGCGGTGGCGCAGATGTCGGTCAGGAACGCGTCCTCGAAGGGGAACTGGTTCCCCTTGCGGTGCGCCTCCCAGCCGAGCATCTGCTTCAGCGGCACCTGCCACTCGATCATCCGCAGCAGTGACTCGTAGAGGGCCAGATCGATGAGCTGGCCCTTGCCGGAACGGTCCCGTTCCTGCAACGCGACCATGACTCCGAAGGCGCCCATCAGCCCGGTCGTGGCATCTCCGAGGGAGTACCCGGGATGGACGGCCGGGGCATCGGCCTGGCCGGTGAGGTGGGTGGCCCCGCTGAATGCTTCGGCGATCTTGCCGAAGCCCGGACGCTCGCTGTAGGGGCCGCCGGACCCGAAGCCGGAGATGCTGAGCATCACCAGGCGCGGATTGAGCCGGCTCAGGTCGGACCAGCCCAGCCCGGACCGGTCCAGTACACCGGGACGGAAGTTCTCGATCAACACGTCGGCCGTGCGGAGCAGGTCCTGCACGAGGGACAGCCCCTCCGGCTTCTTGAAGTCGATGCAGACCGAGCGCTTGTTGCGGCCGGTGACCCGCCACCACACGCTGTTCTCGCCGAGTTTCGGACCCATGTCCCGCAGGCTGTCGCCCTGACGCGGGTGCTCGATCTTGATGACGTCCGCGCCGAAGTCGCCCAGCAGCGCCCCTCCGAACGGTCCGGCCAGCGCATGACCGAGCTCGACAACCCTCAACCCCTGCAGCGGCCCCATGAGGACCTCCATTCACTCTCATGTAATGAGAATTGGTATTATTAAATGATACTTACGGTCGTCCTCCCCGGCAACCGCGCCGCATCCTGCTCAACAGCGGCGGTGCCGACAGGGAGTGGGTTGGGCGGGAAACCCGGCATGAAGCGCTGGAGGGGGTGACCCGCCGGAAAGCGCCGGTCGGTCCCTGTCTGTCACAGGTGACCGGCCGAGATTCCCCGGCAGTCGACGAGAACCTTCATGATCTCGCCGCGCTTCATGCGCTCGAGGGCCTCGGCCATCCCCGCCGGCTCGACGACGTCGGCGACCAAGGGGGCCAGTTCCTGCTGATGGGCGTTCAGGAGTTCGATCGCCGTCCGCATGTCCTCGGCGGTGCAGGCGCGCGTACCCACCACGTTCAGTTCCCGCATGACGACATCGCGGACGTTCAAGCCCGTCACATCGGGATAGAGCGCGACCAGAACTATCGAGCCGCCGGACCTGACGTGGTCGGTCAGCCGGGGGGCGACCGACTCCGCACCCGCGGCATCGAACACCGCGTCATGGAGGGACTGGCTGCTCTGCTGCGCGACGTCCCCGATGCCGGGCAAGCGGTCCACGGCCCTGAATCCGAACTCCGCAGCGAACCGGCGGCGGCGCTCGGCGGTTTCGACGACGGTCACGTCCGCGCCCGCCAGGGCCCGGGCCGCGAATGCGATGAGGACGCCGATCGGACCGCCCCCGACGACCAGGGCAGTGCCGCCCTCCGGCAGGGCGGCTCGCCGTACCGCGCGTACGGCGACCGCGAGCACCTCGGCCAAGGCGGCGACCTGCAGGGGCAGGTCATCGGGCAGCGGATGTACGGCATGCGCGCGCACGCCGACCTCTTCGGTGAGACCGCCGTGGCGGTGCGCACCGATCACCACGAGCGAGGCACAGAGCTGCTCGAGGCCGGCGCGGCAGACCTCGCAGGACCCGCATCCTTCAACCGGATCCACTGCGACCGGGCGGCCGGCGTGCTCACCGTCCAGCGCGATCCCGACGATCTCATGACCCAGTGCGAGGGGATGCTCCACACCGGGCAGCAACTGCTCCTGGAAGTGGATGTCGCTGCCGCAGAGCCCCACGAACACCGGAGCGACACGTACCACGTCGCCGGACGGAGTCTGCTGCTCGACTTGTCGATACTCGAACGATCCGTCCGCCTGCAATACGTAACCGATCATCGCTGCCTTCCCTCACTCGATGAGAATGGGCGTGGGTGAATCACGCTGGACCTGCCCCCGCGAACCATCGACGTCGTATCGGAAGCAGTCAGCGCACGGGGGAGAAGAACCGGTACGACGACCGGTGGGAACCTCACGGGACAGGCGGAGGGGGCCGCCCCGCGGAGGGAGCCGCCCCGCCGACGGCGTCCGTCCCTCCGGGACGCCCGACGGCGGGAGCCGGCCCGTCAGTCCTGACGACCCGATATCTCTTCGGGCCGGCCGTCCTCCAGCCACCTGCTGAACTCGGCCGCGATGTCCGCCTCCAGCTGTACGCCGAAGACGTTGAGCAGGTCGCCGATCATGCGGTACTGCCCGATGAGCGCGACGAGCTCGACCAGGCTGGCTTCGTCGTACCGCTCGCTCAACCCGGCCCAGACATCGTCGCTGAGGTAACCGGAGGCGAGGAATTCGTCGGTCGCCTGCACCAGCAGGCTCTCGTGCTCCCCGAGCTGCCCGTCACCCGACACCACGGCACGGATCGTCGACTCGTCCAAGCCCGCCTCGACGGCGATCGGCAGGTGCTGTCCCATCTCGTACCGGCATCGCACCGTCGTCGCCACCCGCAGCACGATCACCTCCCGGTCGTACGCCGAGACCTGGTTGAAGCGCATGAACGTGCCGAGGTAGGCGTTGAGACGCTTCAACAGCGTGGGGTGCCAGGCGAACGTACGGAAGATGTTGCGCACCGTGCCGTCCGGCAGCGTCGGTGTCTTCCCGAGCGCCTCCGCCTGCTCCGGCGTGTTCCCGGCGGCCGGGGCCAGCCGCAGCGGGAAGCACGGCCAACCCTCACCAGCAGCCTGACGGGCGTCGACGCTCATCCGTCCACCTCCGGGATGTAGCACGTACCGTGGGTGCCGCCCAGCGGCACCCCCACGTTGTTCTCCAGGTCGGTCACCCGGACCATCCGTTCCAGATCGATGACGTTGATCGTGCCGCTCTTCAGGTTCGTGACGTAGGCGGTGCGACCGTCGGGCGAGCAGCGCATCGTGAACGGCAGTTCGTCGGTCTGCACGGCTCCGCGGCGCTTCATCGTGGCGCCGTCGACCACGTGGACGTAGCCGGGTACCGGCGCGGGGTCGGGGTCGGCGGGATCGGGGAAGTGCCACTCGGTCACCAGCACGTCCCCGGACGAGGTCACCCGGACCGTGCTGATGATCTCGTCGAAGTCCAGCGTGCCGACCACCTGGTCCGTCGCGGTGTCGATCTTGATCAGCCGGGGCGTGAAGTCACCGGGCTCAGGCGGCTTCCGGTTGAGCGCGCCCTGAGCGACGTTGACCTCGACGTTCAACAGCGGAGTGACGACGTACACGAAGCGCCCGTCAGGGGAGTAGTCGATCTCCTCGGCGCCGCCGGGGCAGGAGATGGCCTTGATCTCCCGGCGTTCCACCAGGTCCACGACGGTGATCCGCCCGGCCTCCTTGTGCGAGACGTACACCTTGCGGCCGTCGGGTGCCAGGGCGAGCCAGTGCGCGTTGCGCGCGCTGAGCGGAATGGCCCCGACCACCTTGCGGGTCTTGGCGTCGACGATGACGATGCCGTTGCCCGACTCGTTCTGCTCGACACCCGCGTAGATCAGATCCCGGTGCGGGTCATACTCGATGTCGTGCGGCGACTGGTAGGGCGAAAGGTCGATGACGTCGACGACCTCCCGCCGGTCGGCGTCGATCACGCTGATTTCGTACGCGGGCGGCTGGCCCTCGCCGTAGCCGCCGCGCCGGTAGGTGTGCGCGAGATACATCAGCCGGCGGTTGGGGTCCCAGGCGATCTCGTGGGGTTGCTCCACCAGCCCCTCGACCCGGCCGATCCGCCGGTAACCCGGAACCTCGTAGAAATCGATGTGCAGGCCGGTCACGCTGGCGACGGCCAGAACCGGCCCGGTGCTCCTGCTCATGTCCCTCTCCATTACTCCTGACCTGCCCGTCACTCGCCGACCAGCCATGCGGCCCGTGGATCCGCCAGCCCGGCCCGGAACTGGTGGAGCTCGAATCTGACGTAGCCCGCGACGGCGAACGGGTCCTTCCCGAGAAGGTCACGCAGCGCTTCGGCGTCATCGCCGTAGGCGATCATGACCGCTCCGCCGCCTTCCCGGGGACCCGAGCACAGGAACCGGCCCGCCTCGATCTGCCGGGTCATGAATTCCCGGTGCTCGAGATAGACCGGGTCCTCCCGGCTCCACTCGCGCACGTACTCCCCGATCACTACAAACACAACGTGCTCCTCACCTTTTCCGAGACATCGGTCCGACAGCTGTACCGGCCCTGCCGGTACAGGGGCCGCCCTACGCGACCCCGCCCGCCAGGTAGGCGTCCGTGAGCTGGGGATCCTTGGCCAACTCGCGGGCGTCTCCTTCCAGGGTCAGCTCGCCCCGCTGCATCACGTATCCGCGATCGGCGAAGCCCAGCGCGAAGTCGGCGTTCTGCTCGGTGACCACCACGGCGCGATCGGCGCTCTTGGACGCGATGAGCGCGTTGGAGATCTCCTCCAGCACGACCGGAGCCAGCCCCAGCGACGGCTCGTCGAGCAGCAACACCCGCGGTTCGGCGATCAGGGCCCGGCCGATGACCACCATCTGCTGCTCGCCGCCGGAGAGTGTGCCGACGTCCTGCCGGCGACGCTGACCGAGCTTGGGGAACAGCTCCTCGATCGCGGCCAGCCGGGAAGGCCAACGGCGACGCCCGCCCCCCGTCCCGAACCAGCCGAGGCGCAGATGTTCCTCGACGGAGAGCTCGGGCCAGATCTGCCGGCCCTCCGCGACCAGGGCCACCCCTTCCCCTACACGCCTGCGGACCGGCAGCCGGGTGATGTCCACCCCGTCGAGGCGGATCTCCCCCTGGCGCGGCGACAGGTACCCGCCGAGCGCGTTCATCAGTGTGGACTTGCCGGCGCCGTTGGCGCCCACGATGGAGACGATCTCCTGTCCGTCACAGGAGAAGCTGAGGCCGTTCACCGCTGTGACGGCGCCGTAACCGACTTCGAGATCCTCACAGATGAGCATTGGCCAGTCCCGTCGTTCCCTTTGTGCCCAGATAAGCGGCGACGACTTCCGGGTTGGCGGCCACCTCACGCGGTGCGCCGGTGAACAGGTTCGCGCCGAAGTTCATCACCAGGATGCGGTGGGCGATGCTCATCACCATCCGCATGTTGTGCTCCACGAAACAGACGGAGATCCCGCGCGCCGCCGCTTTCCGGAGAACCTCCGAGAGCCGGTCGACCTCCTCGCCGGACAGGCCGGCCGCAGGCTCGTCCAGCAGAATCACCTTCGGGCTCGTGGCCAGCGCCCGCGCGACATCCACCATTCGCTGGAGACCGAGCGGCAGCTCGGTCGGCACACGGTCGGCGTACGGCAGCAGGTCCAGCTGATCGAGGACCGCCGTGGCGGCCTCGGCCGCGCGTGAGCGCCAGCCGCGTGAGCGCGGCAGCCGCAGCATGGAGGACACGAAGCCGGGCAGTTCGATCGCGCAGTACCCGAGCATGACGTTCTCGAGAACGGTCATGTCCGGGAAGACCACCGGGGTCTGCAGCGTCCGTGCGAGGCCGAGCCGCGCGTTGACCCACGGCTTGGATTTCGTGACGTCCCGGTCGAGGATGCGGATGGACCCGCTGTCCACGACATCGAGTCCGCTGATCATGTTGAGCAGCGTCGTCTTGCCCGCGCCGTTCGGCCCGATGACCGCGAAGATCTCCGCCTGCTCGACGTGGAAGCCGACCCCGGCCAGCGCCTGGACACCGCCGTAGGCCTTGGTCAGCTCGCGGACCTCTAGGACATGATTCATGTCAGATCGCCTCCGTTCTGGTGCGCCGGGCGGCGAGCCGCCGCAGCACGCGGCGCGGATTCAGCCCCGCGATGCCCTTCGGCATGAACATGAGAATCACCATGAACGCGACGGCGTACAGGATCTCCTGGCCCTGCGGGGACTGCGGCATCAACTGCGGCATCACGGTGACGAAAGCGGCTCCGGCGAGCGCCCCCCACGGTGACCTCATGCCGCCGATGACCACCATGAGCAGGAAAGCGATCGACTCGGGCACCGCGAAGCTCTCCGGCACCACCACCGCCATGTACTGGGTCAGCAGGAAGCCCGCCACCGCGGCGAAGCACGCCGAGAGCACGAAGGCCTTCACCTTCAGCCGCGGCACCGGGACACCGACGAGGCCGGCGGCCCGCGGGTTGTGGCTGAGGGCGGAGAACATCGCCCCGGTCGGCGACTTGACGAGGCCTTCGGCGAGCAGGAACAGGATGATCGCCAGAACCACCGCCACGTAGTAGAAGTGCTGGGGATCGATCAGGTCGTAGCCGAAGAAGGACAGCGCGGGGATGCCGGAGAGCCCGAACCCTCCCCCGGTCATGCTGTCCCAGTTGCTGACCAGGACGATGAAGAGCACGTTGAACGCGGCGGTCGCCATGGCCAGGTAGAGGCCTTGCAGGCGCAGCACCGGGACACCGATCAGCACGGCGACGATCCCCGCGAGCAGCAGCCCGACCGGCAGACCCAGCCAGGGGGACAGCTCGTACCGGATGGTGAGCAGGGCCGGGGCGTAGCTGCCGATGCCGACGAAGGCCGCCTGCGCCAGCGAGATCTGGCCCGCGTAGCCGAACAGGATCATCATCCCCAGCGCCGCCGCGTAGTGGATGACGATGAGCACGATGATGTCCATCCAGACCGGGTCGTGCAGCCACAACGGGACGGTCAGGGCCGGTATCAGGGCCAGCAGGGGAAGCGTGCGGGAGGTCAGTGACTTAGGCACGGGACACCAGCTTTCCGAGGATCCCTTGCGGACGGAGCGCGAAGACCAGCAGCAGCACGATCATCGGTGCCGCGTCCCGGAAGTCGGCGGCGATGAACGCCGCGCTCAGCGACTGCATGACGCCGAGCAGGAGGCCGCCCAGGACGGCGCCCAGCATGCTCCCCATCCCGCCCAGGATCGCCGCCGCGAACCCGCTGAGGGTGAACAGGAAGCCCGCCGCGTAGCTCACGCCGGTGAGCGGCGTGACGAGCAGCCCGGCGAGCGCGCCGAGCGCTCCGGCGACGACCCAGGAGGTGAGCGCGACCCGGTCCACCGAGACTCCGACACCCATGGCCGCGTGCTTGTTCATCGCGGTGGCGCGCACCGCGATGCCGGCGTTGGTCTTCTTGAAGAAGAGGTGGAGGACCAGTACGGCGAGCGTGGTGACGCCGACGATCCACAGTTGCTGCCGGCTCACCACCAGCCAGCCGATCTCGACCGGACCGCCGGCGGTGGTGGGTTGCACCGGCAGCGGGTCGACGCCCCAGATGAAGGACGAGATGGCCACGATCAGGATCGAGACACCCAGGGTGACCGCGTCCCGCCCGATGACGCCCTCGCCGCGCGAGTGACGCAACAGGCCGAACTGCACGAACGCCGCCATCGCGGCGACTGCGAGCACTGCCAGGCCGACGGAGGGCAGCAGGGACCAGGACAGCGTCACGGTGGCCGTGTAGAAGACGAACCCGCCAAGGATCAGGAAGTCGCCCTGGGCGAAGTTGATCACGCCGGTGGCACTGAAGACCAGGTTGAAGCCGATGGCCACGAGGGCGAAGATGCAGCCCATCACGACCCCTGAGACCACGACCTGTGTCATGAGTTCCGGGGAAGGGGCGGCGGCGAGCGTCGCTTGCATGCTGCTCATTCGCATGTCGGCTGCTCCGTGGAGCGCTTGAGCGTCCCGCCGACGTTCTCGATGAAGATCAGGTCGGACAGGCTCATGCCGGCGTGGGCGAAGATGTCCGACGGCTCCTTCATCGTCTCGAAGTCGTAGTGGGCGACGACGCCCTGGAACTTGAGCTCCTCGAGCGCCTTGACCAGCTTCGGCCCGTCCTTCTGCGACGCACCCGGCACCTTCTTCAGAGCCTCGGCGGTCAGCAGGACCGAGTCGTAGCCGTAGGCCGCGAAGTCGTCGGCCCGGTGGTCGGGGAACTTCGCCTGGAACCGCTGGACGAACTGCTCCTGGTGGGAGGCAGGGTCCTCGGCGGTGATGTGGCCGACGGTGATGTTTCCGTGCCCGGCTTCACCCGCCAGCTGCTGCACGGTGTGCTGCCCGTTGGAGATGAAACCGATCGTCGGGGCCTCGACGCCCACCTCCTTGGCGGTCTTGAGTGACGCTCCGCCGATGGCACCGACCATGAAGTTCAAGACGACGTCGGGCTGGGCCTCGTCCACCCGCTTCCAGGCGACCGAGGTGTCCGTGGTCGTGTCGGGCGACACCGACTGGGTCTCGACCACCTTGATGCCCGCCTTGTCCGCGAAGGTCTCCGCCGCGTCGGCGAGCAGTGTGCCGGTGGCCTCCCGGGTGTGCACGATGGCGATGCGCCGGGCGTCGTGGACCTGTTCCGCGTAGCAGAAGGCCGCCTGGGCCCACAGGGCCACGTCGCCGGCGGTGCCGAAGTACGTCTCCGGAAGCGACCGGTTGGGCAGCTTCTCGGCGAAGTTGGGCCCGATCTGTGAGATGTGGAGGACCTTCTCGCGTCCGGTCACCGCCACGGTCTGGGGCACGGTGTTCCCCGTGCCGGGGCCGAGGACGGCGACGGCGCCGTCGGCTATGAGGCGCCGTGTGTTGGCCACCGCCCGGGTCGGGTCCGAGGCGTCGTCGAGGACCTGTAGCTTGATCTTGCGGCCGTTGACACCGCCGTTCTTGTTGACCTCGTCGACCGCCGTCTGCGCGCCGCGGACGGCGGGTTCGCCGATGGCGGCGAAGGCGCCGGTGGTGGAGGTGCTCATCCCGATCATGATGTCGCCGCTCTCGGGCGAGGCGCCGGCGCAGCCGGCGAGGAGAGTCGACGTGGCGAGGATGGCAAGCGTTGAGGTGCGGACCCTACTCATAGGAATCCTCTCTGTTCGTCTCTTTCGGCGTGTATGCGCGCCGGTGTTCCGGGCTCGCGCGGTCACTGCGGAGGGAGGTTCCCGTCGAGCATTTCGACGATGGTGGCGGGGTCCGTCCCGTCCCACCCCTTCCCCATGGCGTCGACGTGGGTCTGGTACGCGGCGGCGAAGAGCGGGACCGCCCGCCGTTGACGTCGTGCCATTTCCGCGATCAGGGGACCGTCCTTGTCGACGATCAGGTCGTACATGGTCCCCTTCGGGTAGTCGCGGTCGACCATCATCCGGCCCCGGATCTCGAAGATCCGTGACGAGCCGGCGCTGCCGACGATCGCGTCGTAGGCCGCCTTGCGGCTCATCCCCGCCTTGGCGGCGAGGCTCATGGCCTCCGCTGTGGCGGCGTCATGACAGATCACCAGGTGGTTGATGACCAGCTTCGCGATGGCCGCGTTACCGAAGTCGCCGAGGTCGACGTAGTCCTCGGCGAGCGCGGACAGGGCCACGTCGACCTGGGGGTGCGTGGTGTCCCGGCCACTGATGTAGAACGTGGCGGTGCCGGCGAGGAGCATGTTGGGGTGGCCGCTGACGGCGCAGTCCAGCATCCGCCAGCCGGACCGTACGAGGGCGTCCCTCGCCCGTGACTTCTCCTCCGGCGAGAGGGTGTTGGTATCGACCACCCAGCCCGGTTCGGGCCGGTCCACCGTCGCGATCGCGTCCACCACTTCGCGTACGGCTGCCACCGTGGCCAGCGAGGTGATGACGATGCCGCAGTGGCGGGCGACCTCGGCGGCCGAGTCGGCCGGCAGGCCGCCGAGTTCTGCGTGTCGGAGCATTGCCTCCGGTGAGGTGTCGAAGCCGACGACGGTGTGGCCGGACCGGACGAGACGTTCGACGAACGCCGATCCCATGGCGCCGAGGCCGATCACGCCGACCGCGGCAGCACCTTTTTCGGGCACGGGGCACCCCATTCGTTGAGAATCGAGATCACTTGCTGACGCGGAACGAGCGCGGGCGTCGGCGAGGTGTACGAAAGTGTGGGGGGGCGGGCCGTCGCCTCACCGGCGTGAGGCGGTGCTGGCACCCTGACGGGCGGCGTTCGTCCGTCAAGGCGCGGCGTCATGGGGGGCGACCCCTGCTCCAGCGAAGCCGAAGTCTTGGTGGAGCGTGCGCTGTTGGTCTCCCTGCTCGAAGAGCCCGGGGGAGTGCCGGGCGTCGCGACGGGGCGAACGTCGCCTGTCGGGCTAGGCGCTGCGGCGGTACTTCGCGGCCGGGTGCTCCGCCGGCAGGTACGGTCCGCTGCCGAAGAGCTTCTCGCGGAAGGTGCCGGGGCGGTACTCGGTCTTGAACCGCCCGCGCTTCTGCAGCTCGGGGATGACCAGGTCGACGAACAGTTCGATCGACTCGTGGTTGACGACGCGGGCGAAGTTGAAGCCGTCCAGGTCGGTCTCGTCCATCCAGCTGATCAGCTCGTCCGCGATCTGCTGCGGGGAGCCGATCAGGGCGATGTTGGTGCCGTTCAGCGCCCGCGCTTCGAGAGCCTGCCGCAGCGTCCACTGGTTGTGCTTGGTGATGGCTTCCATCACCGAGCGGTTGGCGTCGTTCTCCTCGAACTTGATGGGCTCGTCCAGCGGGTACTTGGACAGGTCGACACCCATGGCGCCGGACATGAGCGCAAGCAACCCCTCGACGCTGGCGTAGCGCTTGTAGTCGTTGTAGCGGGCCTGGGCCAGTGCCTCGGTCTCGTCGACGAAGATGGAGATGCCGGCGAAGAACTTGAGGGCCTGGGGGTCGCGGCCCTGCTCCACGGCGAGCTTGCGGAACTTGGCGATGTTGTCCCGGACGACCTCCTTGGAGATGCCGTTGAGGTAGACGCCTTCGGCGTGGGTGGCCGCGAACAGTCGGCCCCGGTCGGAGCTGCCGGCCTGGAACAGGACCGGGACGCGCTGCGGGGACGTCTCCACGGCGTGGATCGCCTTGAACCGGTAGTGCTTGCCCTGGTGCTCGACCGGCTGGATCAGGCTCGGCTCGGCGTAGATCGCCTTTTCCTTGTCCCGGACCACCGCGCCTTCCGCCCAGGACTCCTCCCAGAGCCGGTAGACGCCGGTGGCGAAGTCGTCGGCGATCTCGTAACGGAGGTCGTGCTGGATCAGCCCGTCCTTGCCCATGGCCTCGGCACCGCTGCGCAGGTAGCCGGTGACCATGTTCCAGCCGAACCGCCCGCCGGTCAGGTGATCGAGGGTCGAGAACCGGCGCGCGAAGCTGTACGGCTGCTCGTAGGTGCAACTGCCGGTGGCGGTGAAGCAGAGGTTCTTCGTGGCGTACGCCATGGCAGAGATGATCACCGAGGGATCGAGGCTCGGTCCCTGGGAGCCGTTGCGCAGCGCCCCGTCGGCGCGTCCCTGGTACACGTCCGGGATGCCGTACACGTCGGCCAGGAAGAAGTTGTCGAAGAGGCCGCGCTCCAGCAGCTTGGCGTACTCCACCCAGTAGTCGACCGTGGTGTAGCCGACGGAACGGTCCCGCGGGTGCGTCCACAGCCCGAATGCCTGGAAGCTCGGATTGCACTGCTCCAGCATGTTGAGCCTGATCTCTTTCGACATCATTCCTCCAGCGCGTCGACCACTAGCGGGTTTGAGCTACCCGTTATCCCGATGCCGTTCATTTGGTGATAGTGATCACCACTGCATGAGATTGGCAAGATTGGAGCACGGCGCCCTGTGGGTGTCAACGGAGCTGAACGGGCGGCTTGGAGCGGAGTTTTGGCTCTTGCCTGCATCGTGAGCCGAGCGTACGTTGTCTGTCACTGGCTGGTCGTCGTTATCGACAGGCGATAGTTGCTCCTGCTCGACCTCTGGACCGGAGGAACGCCCCGTGAGGATGAAACTGCTGGTCGGCAGCGCTGGAGCCGGCTCGAGGACGCTGCATCTCGGCCAGGATGTGGTGACAGAGCTCGCCCCTCGCTACGGCTGTTCCTCATGGACTGATCGATCTGGCGCACCGCGCCGGTGCCATGTTCGGCCCACGGGGATCTGCGGTCGACGAACCGGTGCGGACGGTGTGCGACAGCGGCCTGCCGGTGATCGCGGGCCCGACCTGCACGGGGCCGTACACCGGCCTGCCCGAGGTCTTCCTCTACCGCTTCCCACCCGACGCGCTCCACGGGGTCACGGCCCTGCCGGTCATGACCGCGGATTCACCGTCGCACACCCTGGCGGTCGAGTTCACGCTCCGCCCGCTCCTGATCGAGCCGGGGCGTCGTGCCCGACCCGGGACCCGCGGTCCTGACGGACGGCGACCCGGGCTCTCGGACGGTGGTGGACGGATGGGTCAGTCACCGCCTCGCAGGCGCCGCCATGCCGTCCTGCCCTCTCACAACCAGCGGGGTCATGGCCGCGGTTCTGCGGCGGGACCCCACCAACTCATGAGGTGAAACATGACCACACTCGGGCAGGAAACGTTCCTGGACTCGCGGATCGACCCGTCGGCGCTGCGCCGGACATACGGCTGTTTCCCCTCCGGGGTCACCGCCGTGTGTGCCCTCGAGGAGGGGACACCGGTCGGGATGGCCGCCAGTTCCTTCACGTCGGTGTCGATCGAGCCCGCGCTGGTCTCCGTCTGTATCGGGCACAACTCCTCCACTTGGCCCAGACTCAGGAACCTGTCGCGCATCGGTGTCTCGGTGCTCGGCGAGTGCCACGGCCATGCGGCCCGCCAGCTGGCCGCGCAGACGACCGACCGGTTTGCGGACCTCCGCTACACCACCACACCCGAGGGGGCACTGCTCCTCCACGAGGCCACCGCGTGGCTGGACTGCTCTCTCTACGCAGAACTGCCCGCCGGTGACCACGTGATCGCACTCCTGGAGATACACGGGCACCTGGCCGTACCGGACACCGAACCGCTGGTCTTCCACAACAGCCGGTTCCGGCAGCTCACCGCCGACTCCAGCCGCTGAGATGTTCCGCCGACGCGATCGGCGGGACGAAACATCCGGTCAACCGTGACAAGGAAGCAGCCAAGCGTGAACGACGTATATCTCATCGGGGCGCACTCCACCGCCTTCGGCCGGTACGGCCACCTGTCCTTCCGTGACCTGACCCGTCAGGCATGTGAAGGAGTCCTCCGCGACGCGGGCGGTGCCGGCGTCGGTGCATCGGTGGGCAGTGTCTGGTTCGGCAACGCGATGATGAGCTACTGGGGTCAGCACTGCACTCGCGGTCATTTCTGCCTCGTCCCGCTGATCCAGGAGGGCCTGCTGCCCGCGGGGGTTCCTCTCCTCAATGTCGAAGGCGCCTGCGCCACCGGGTCGATGGCCTTCCAAGGCGCGGTCAAGGACATCGCATCGGGCGAACACGACCTCGCGCTGGCCGTCGGGGTGGAGAAGCTGTACCGGCCGGGCGCCCCGAAGCAGGAGATGTTCGACATGTTCCGGGCCGCCGAGAACGCCCTCGACCCGCACGAGACCCTGGACGAATACCACTCACTGATGGCGGGTCTGGGCCGGTCCTTCGAGACCGGGCCCGGCAGGACCATGTTCATGGACACCTACGCCGCTCAGGCGGTTTACCACATGGAGCGGTTCGGGACCACCCAGCGGCAGCTCGCCGCCGTCGCGGCCAAGAACCACGCCTTCGCCGTGCACAACGAGCGGGCCCAGTACCGGTTCGAGATGTCCGTCGAGGAGGTGCTCGCGGACCGGCCCGTCACCTATCCGCTGACCCGCTCGATGTGCGCACCGATCGGTGACGGGGCGGCCGCCGTACTGGTCTGCTCGGCGGACTACCTTGCCTCACAGCCCGAGGCCGTCCGGCAGCGGGCGGTGCGGGTGGCGGCGACCACCCTGACCAGCGGCCACTACCGCAAACCTGACGAGCCCAGCCTCACCCGGCTGGCCGCGTCACGCGCGTACGCCCGGGCCGGGATCACCCCGGGCGACATCGACGTGGCCGAGGTGCACGACGCCACCGCCTTCGGCGAGATCTACCAGGCGGAAATGCTCGGATTCTGCGAGATCGGGGAGGGCGGGAAGTTCGTCGAGGCGGGCGAGACCGACCTCGGTGGGTCCGTCCCCGTCAATACCTCCGGTGGTCTGCTGGCGAAGGGCCATCCGGTGGCCGCGAGCGGGCTTTCGATGCTGACCGAGGTGACGGTCCAGCTCCGCGGAGAGGCGGGGCCGCGCCAGGTGACCGGGGCGACCCGAGGCCTGATCGAGAACGGTGGAGGGATCATGGGGCTGGAGGAGGCTGCCTGCGCCGTCACGATCCTGGAGAGGCTCGACGCGTGACCCACTCACCGGCGAGCGGGGACGGAACGGCCGTTCCCTCCCCGCTCGCCATGTCGCGTCGGCCGGGTCGGCGGCGCCGCGGTCCTGCTATGCCCGGGCGGCCGGGTTCCCGGAGACGAGCTTCGCGATCTCGCCGGCCACCTCGAGAGCCAGCGGGGAGTACCGTTCGGCGAGCTCCGGGGTGAACCACAACAGTGGGCCGGAGACCGTCAGCGCCGCCACCGTCTTGCCTCGCCGGACCACGGCTGCGGAGAGTGCGTTGACGCCGAGTTCGTCGTTGCAGGCGACGACGTAGCCGGTACGACGGATGGCCTCCAGTCGCTCGAGCAACTGCGGCCGGTCCTTCTTCGGCAACCCCAGCGAGTCCGCGAGGTCCAGCACCTCGCTGTCGGGCTTGCCGGCGAGGATCACCTCGCCGCCGGAGGTGCCGAACAGTGCCTGGACCGAGCCGGGGGTGACCACCCGGCGCAACTCGCGCTCGCTCTCCACCGACGCGACGCACACCCGCTGCATCCCGCGCGGGACGTGCAGTGAAACTGTCTCGTGGGTGGCGTTGCGCAGCCGGGTGAGCAACGGCAGCGACATCGTGGCGAGGTCGGCCTCGGAACCACCCGTGGCGGCGAGGTCGAAGATCCGCCAGCCGATCACGTACTTGTTGGTCTCGGTCGTTCGCGCGATGAAGCCTTCGGCGGCGAGCTGACGGACCAGCCGGGCGACCGTGGAGAACGGCAGGTCCATCCGCTGAGCGATCTCGGTCGGCGTGATCGGACCGTATTCAGCGACGATATCCAGTATCGACGCCAAGCGGTTCAGTGCCTGCATCGTCTCCTCTATCACGGTCGAACGGCCTGGCTGTCGCGGGTGGTTGGTCCGACACAGCGTACGGATAAACCTGGTCCCGCGCAGACCGACAGCCTATATTCTGCTCTCACAGAGCAATAACAACTCTCAGTGTAGGAGATCCCTGGTGCGCTTCTCGCTCTCGACGCTGAACTGGATGTCCTTCCCCGAACCGCCCCGGATCGATCGCGCGATCCAGCCCTGCACCGCAGCTTCGCTGGAGGACGTGCTCACCGCGGCGCGCGACGCGGGTTTCGACACGGTCGGTCTGGACACCCTCGGCCTGGGTGCACGGATCGAGAGTGACGGGCGGTTGCGGGAGGTGGCCGCGTTGCTGGCCGACCTCGGCCTGGGCTGCAGCGACGTCGGTGTGCTGCGGGTCGGGCAGACGGACGGCCTGGCCGCGGCCCGGACTCTCGCCCGCACCGCCGGAGTCGTCGGGGCGACGGTCTGCGGGACCGTCGTCGACGCCCCCCTCGGCAGTGGCGTCGTGACCTCCCTCAAACGGTGCGCCGAGGTGCTCGCCGATTCCGGCGTACGAATGGCATTCGAGTTCATGGCCTACGCTCCGCTCGGCACCCTCGAGCGGGCGATCTCGGTCTGCGACGAGGTGGGCTGGGACCGCTGCGGGCTGCTGCTCGACAGCTGGCACCTGTTCCACAGTGACCGCCCCTGGGATCTGATCGCCACCCTGACCGCCGACCAGATCGCTCTTGTCCAGGTCAGCGACGGCAAGGCGGATATAGGGGGCGAGGAGGACTTCTTTGTCGAGAGCCGGTGGGGCCGTGTGCCTCCGGGAGAGGGAAGCTGCGATCTCCCAGCCTTGCTCGCGGCGATCGCGGCGACCGGCTACGACGGCTTCGTCAGCCCCGAGGTGCTCTCCCTCGGCGCCCGCTACTCCGATCCGAGTGAGTGCGCCCGGGAGCTCATGCGCACACTCCGCGCGAGCATCCCGCACTGATCGTGCCCCGGTGCGGTCGCCTGTGAGGTGTGGTTCCGGAGTTCGTGATCGGTGTGGTGAGGGTGCCTGAGCCGGGGTGGTGGGGGTTTTCTGATGACTGAGCGAGCGCTTCCCGGCAACCGGGGGCGACGGTGACGGGGCGTCTGGTTGTTCGGGGCTGGTGTCGGCCTTGCGGTCGGGCAGGACGTCGACGCGCGCACGCGTCTTTGCACCGGGAGCACGGTGGCGCAGCGTCGGTGCAGGGCGGAGCCGCCCCATGGCGGATCGAACAAGGGAACTGAGTACCCGTACTGCCGGGTACTCAGTTCCCCGCCTGGGGTTGTCCGGCCCGGGCGCCCTCAAGGTGCTGGACGATCTGCCACATGGGGGTGCTGCTGCGGGTGACCAGGACGACGGTGTCGCCGGTGT
>NZ_JBFAKH010000071.1:0-40443 GCF_040655635.1 Streptomyces sp. NPDC050388 | reverse complement strand
CCTCTCAGGCCGGCTACCCGTCGTCGCCTTGGTGAGCCACTACCTCACCAACCAGCTGATAGGCCGCGGGCTCATCCTCCACCGCCGGAGCTTTCGACCCCCGCCCATGCGGGCGGGGGTGGTATCCGGTATTAGACCCCGTTTCCAGGGCTTGTCCCGAAGTGGAGGGCAGATTGCCCACGTGTTACTCACCCGTTCGCCACTAATCCGCCCCGAGGGGCTTCATCGTTCGACTTGCATGTGTTAAGCACGCCGCCAGCGTTCGTCCTGAGCCAGGATCAAACTCTCCGTGAATGTTTACCGGTGATCCGGTTGGCACACACGGGAGCGGAACCGCCGGAGGAATGGTCCGGCGGTTCACAGCGTCCTCGCTGTGTTTCTTCAAAGGAACCTCGTCCATCCGGAAGCCGGATGGGCGGGGTATCAACATATCTGGCGTTGACTTTTGGCACGCTGTTGAGTTCTCAAGGAACGGACGCTTCCTTCGTACTCACCCTCACCGGGTTTTCCTCCGGGCGCTTCCCTTCGGTCTTGCGTTTCCGACTCTATCAGTGTTTTTCCGACCCCCTGACCACCATCCTGCAGGCATGCAGAAGATGATCTCGAGATAAGATCTGATGAGTTGGACTGCCGGGAGTCAGGGCGCACGTGATCGCATCACTCAGCCCCAGGCAGGTCCTCGACTGTACATGGGGCTGCAGAGTGGGTGCAAATCGCTGCGAGATGTGGTCTAGACCTCCAATTGGCCCTCTCGCACAAAACCGGTACTACCTATGACATACCCTGCATCACAGTGCACCGTCCGAGATAGGTAGTGACGGGCTCCTATAGATCCCCGCCCCTGGGAGGCTTCCCATGACCACCGTGACGTCCCCGCTCGCAGGACGGGCCATCGGACTGGAGTCCGTGCCCGATCCCGTCTTCTCCGGGGCCATGGTCGGCCCGGGTACAGCGATCGACCCTGTACGGGAGCCCTCCGCAGCCGTCTCCCCCGTGGACGGTGTCATCGTCTCCCTCCACCCGCATGCGTTCGTCGTCGTCGACGAGAGCGGGCACGGCGTGCTGACGCATCTCGGCATCGACACCGTGCAGCTCAACGGCGAGGGTTTCGAGCTGCTCGTCAACAAAGGCGACACCGTGACCCGTGGTCAGAGCATCGTGCGCTGGGACCCTGCCGCCGTCGAGGCCGCCGGCAAGTCCCCGGTGTGCCCGGTCGTGGCTCTGGAGGCCACCGCGGATGCTCTCTCCGAGCTGCGCGACGACGGCGAGGTGAAGGCCGGCGACAGTCTCTTCTTCTGGAAGTGACGTCAGTGCCGTCCTCATTGACGGCGAGCAGGGCAAGCAACCCGGCGGCGTGAGCCGCCGCACTATCGGAGACGGGTGAGATGGAGACAACGCTGCGAGGCGTCGGCGTGAGCCACGGTGTGGCGATCGGCGAGGTTCGACACATGGGAACGGCCGTGCTCGAACCGCCGGCCAGGCAGATCCAGGCGGAAGAGGCGGAGCGTGAACAGGGACGCGCCCGCAAGGCCGTGGAGGCTGTGGCGGCCGATCTGACGGCGCGCGGCAATCTGGCGGGCGGTGAAGCCCAGGCGGTCCTCGAAGCTCAGGCCATGATGGCCCAGGACCCCGAGCTGATGACGGACGTGGAACGTCGTATCACCGCAGGCAGCACCGCCGAGCGTGCGGTGTACGACGCGTTCGCCGCGTACCGCGAGCTGCTGGCCGCCGCCGGTGAGTATTTGGCAGGCCGCGTGGCCGATCTCGACGACGTTCGGAATCGGATCGTCGCACGGCTGCTCGGGGTACCGATGCCGGGTGTCCCGGACAGTGACGAGCCGTACGTCCTGGTGGCTCGGGATCTGGCGCCGGCGGACACGGCCCTGCTGGACCCCGCCCTGGTGCTCGGCTTTGTGACTGAGGAAGGAGGGCCCACCAGCCACAGCGCGATCCTGGCGCGGGCGCTCGGTGTGCCGGCCGTGGTGGCCCTGCCGGGTGCGGGTGAGCTCGCCGAGGGGACGATGATCGCGGTGGACGGCAGCACCGGTGAGATCTTCGTGAACCCGAGCGAGGAGAAGAAGGGGCAGCTCGAGGCTGAGGCGGCCGCGCGCAGGGCGTCGCTGAATGCGTCGACCGGGCCCGGTGCGACCGCGGACGGTCACACGGTGCCGCTGCTGGCGAACATCGGCGGTCCGGCGGATGTGGCGGCCGCAGTCGAGGCGGGTGCGGAGGGTGTCGGTCTCTTCCGCACCGAGTTCCTCTTCCTGGACGACAGCAAGAACGCTCCCTCCGAGGAGAAGCAGGTCGCGGCCTACCGTCAGGTGCTCGAGGCTTTCCCCGAGGGCCGTGTGGTGGTGCGCGTGCTGGACGCGGGCGCGGACAAGCCGCTGGACTTCCTCACCCCGGCCGATGAGCCGAACCCGGCGCTGGGTGTGCGTGGTCTGCGGTCACTGCTCGATCACCCGGAGGTCCTGCGTACCCAGCTGTCGGCGCTGGCCAAGGCCGCGGAGGGGTTGTCCGTCCAGCTCGAGGTGATGGCCCCGATGGTGGCGGACCGTGCCGACGCCAAGGCTTTCGCCGACGCGTGCCGTGGGGCAGGCCTGCGTGCGAAGTTCGGTGCGATGGTCGAGATTCCGTCGGCCGCGTTGCGTGCGCGCTCGATCCTGCAGGAGGTCGAGTTCCTTTCGCTGGGGACGAATGACCTCGCGCAGTACACGTTCGCCGCGGACCGCCAGGTGGGCGCGGTGTCCCGACTGCAGGATCCGTGGCAGCCCGCGCTGCTCGACCTGGTGGCGCTGTCCGCCGAGGCGGCGAAGGCCGAGGGCAAGAGCTGCGGTGTCTGCGGCGAGGCCGCTTCCGACCCGCTGCTCGCTTCGGTGCTGACCGGTCTGGGTGTCACCTCCCTCTCCATGGGCGCGGCGTCCATTCCTTATGTACGCGCGGCGCTGGCGAAGTTCACGCTGGCGCAGTGTGAGCGGGCCGCGGCGGCGGCTCGCGCGACCGACAGCGCCGAGGAGGCCCGTAGGGCCGCTCAGGCAGTGCTGTCGGGCGAGTAGCCGGCCGCGGCAGGCCCGCGGGCCCGACCGGCCGCCTTTCGTGAGGGGCGCTCCAGGTTCTGGGGCGCCCCTTTTCCTTCCCTTCCCTCCGATTCCCCTTTTGCGTTTCCCGTTCGTGTTCAGTGGTGGTGGGTCGGGTTCGGACCCTCGTCCGCGAGGTCGGGCGGCTCGCAGTAGTCGACATTGGACTCGGGCGAGATGAGGTCTCCGGTTTCCACGTCGGTGCAGTAGGCGTCGAAGACCTCTCCCGCGGTGAGGGGTTCGAGACCGTGGGCACGCAGCCGCCAGCCGTGGATGCGGTCGGCGGTGCCTGGTGCGGTGGTCCGCATGACAAGTCCGCCCGGACTGTCGGTGGCGAGGCCGACTGCCAGCACCGTGGTGAATTCGAGGAGCTCGGCGTCGTCCAGCTCCATGTGTCCGTCGTTGTCGTCGGCGTGCAGGACGGCGATCAGGGTCTCGGGCGGTCCGGAGACACTGCAGACGAGGTGCCGGTTGCCGGGTCCCGCGGTGTCGAGGATGCGGACGATCAGCTGGGAGGCGCGGGCGAAGGCCTCGCGGCCCAGGTCCTCACCGCACGAGGCGCAGGCGCCGAGGCGAGCGAGGAGTGTGGTCGCGTACTCCCAGGTCGCCCGGCGGACCGCCTCGTCGACGAGGGCGGGCAGGAGGTCGGCCAACGGCTGCCCCTCGTAGGGGACGGTGGGGCCTGTGGCCGCGATTTCGGCGGTGAAGCGGGTGCGGCTGGTGCGGCGGTCTGGGTCGAGGCCCGTGTGCGCGCAGAATGCCGCGTACTCCTCGGGGTCGAAGAGGGCCAGTGTGGTGTGGTCGCCCTGCAGGGCACGTGTCCTGAGGACGGCCTCCACGTGTTCGAGGTACGTGGCGTGGTCGTCGAAGACGAAGCTTCGGTAGTGCCTCATGGCGCGGAAGTCGTGCTCGTCCGTCAGCACCCCGATGGTGCCCGCGATTTCCCGGCGCAGGACACGTCGGACGGTTCGGTGGTCGGTGTACGTCATTGTCTCCCCCTGCACAGTCGATCAATGCTCACTCACGGTAACCGGGGGCACTGACAACGGCGTCCGGCGGTGACGGTGAGTGGGCGGAACCGCGCCGTGCCGCCACCACGGGGCGGCACGGCGGGAGGAGGTCGTACCGGACCGGTCGGCAACCGGCCGGCGTCCGTGGGTCAGGTGCGTTGGCGGGCCAGGTCCTCGTAGAACGTGAGCAGGTCCAGGTTGTCGACGGACCCCGGGTTGACCGCCTTCTCCAGCGGCGTGCCCTGGAGAAGGCGTTTGACCGGCACCTCGATGCGCTTGCCGGTCAGGGTGTGCGGCACCCCGGGCACCTCGATGATCTCGTCCGGGACATGGCGCGGCGACAGTTGCTCACGGATGGTCCGCTGGATGAGCCCCTTCAGTTCCTCGTCGAGCACGGCGCCCGGTGCCAGGTGCACGAACAGGGGCATCCAGTAGCCGCCGCCGGACTGTTCGACGCCGATGACGAGGGATTCCTTGATCTGGGGAAGGCGTTCGACGGCCTCATAGATGTCCGCCGATCCCATGCGGACGCCCTGGCGGTTGAGCGTGGAGTCGGAGCGGCCGTGGATGACGACGGAACCGCGCGAGGTGAGGGTGATCCAGTCGCCGTGCCGCCAGACGCCGGGATAGGTGTCGAAGTAGCTGTCGTGGTAGCGGCTGCCGTCGGGATCGTTCCAGAAGTGGATCGGCATGGACGGCATCGGATTGGTGACCACGAGCTCGCCGACCTCGTCGGTCAGGGGGTTGCCGCTCGGGTCCCAGGACTGCAGGTCGGTGCCCAGACCGGGAGCCTGCAGCTCACCGGTGTACACGGGGAGGGTGGGTACTCCCCCGGCGAAGCAGGAGCAGACGTCCGTACCGCCGCTGACGGAGGCGATCCACAGGTCTGCCCCGCTCTCGGCGAACTCGTCGTGCAGCCAGCGGAATCCGTCGGGCGGCAGGGGGGAGCCGGTGGTGGCGACGCACTGCACCGCGGAGAGGTCGAAGTCGCGGGAGGGGTGCACGTCGGCCTTGCGGCAGGCCATGACGTACGCGGCGGAGGTGCCGTAGAAGGTGGCGCCGGTGCGTTCGGTGATCCGCCACTGGGCGCCCGTGTCCGGATAGCCGGGACTGCCGTCGTACAGGACGATCGTCGTTCCGGTGAGGAGGCCGGAGACGAGGAAGTTCCACATCATCCAGCCGGTCGACGTGTACCAGAAGAAACGGTCTTCCGGCCCCAGGTCGCAGTGCAGTCCGAGCTGTTTGAGGTGTTCGACCAGGATGCCGCCCTGGGACTGGACGATCGCCTTCGGCAGTCCGGTGGTGCCGGACGAGTAGAGCACCCACAACGGGTGCTCGAAAGACACCTGCTCGAATGTCGGTTCGATGTCCGCGGAGGTCAGGGCCGACCAGTCCAGCGCCCCGTCAGGGGTGTCGGTCCCGAGCAGGGGGATGTGCACGACCGCGCGCAGGGTGGGCAGTTCACGGCGCAGTTCGGCGACGACGTCGCGGCGGTCGTGCTCCTTTCCGCCGTAGCGGTATCCGTCGACGGTGAACAGGACGACCGGTTCGACCTGCTGGAAGCGGTCGAGCACGCTGCGAGCGCCGAAGTCGGGCGCGCAGGAGGTCCACACGCCACCCACCGCCGCGGTGGCCAGGAAGGCGACGACGGCCTGCGGGATGTTGGGGAGGTAGCCGCTGACGCGGTCGCCGGGACGTACGCCCAGGGCACGCAGCTCGGCGGCGAGGGAGCCGACCCGGCTGCGCAGCTCGGCCCAGGTGACGGGCCTGGGGTCATGGGTCTCGTCGACGTACAGGAGCGCCGGCTCGTCCGCGCGGGTCGCCGCCGCGCGGAGGGCGTGTTCGGCGTAGTTGAGGGTGGCACCGGGGAACCACTGGGCGCCGGGCATCGAACGGTCACCCAGCACACGCGCGTAGGGGGTCGAGAAGCGGACGTCGAACCACTCCGTGACGGCCTTCCAGAAGGTTTCCGGCTCGTCCACGGACCAGCGGTGCAATGCCGCGTAACCGCCCTCGGCGGGGGCGCCGTGCCGTTCGGCGGTCCATGCCTGGAACGTGGTGATCCGGGCCTGGGCGATGCGCCGCGGATCAGGCTGCCAGAGCGGCTGGGGGTTCTCGGTCGACATGGGCGGCTCCCGGACTGTGCGCGTCGTGTGCGTCCCGCGCTCACGGGCTGGGGTGTGCGCGTGACGCGGCTGACAGGAACGATGCCATGTGATCGTCTTCCTAACCAGGGTGTGCCTTCCCCAGTCCGTGTCGTGAAGATGTGGCCCGTTCATGGGTGAACGGCAGTTGAACGACACTCGTGTGGAGTGCACGCAATGGCAGGGTGGGCACCATGGACGGTCGTGGCCTGGTGCGTTCGGTGAGATCGGTCGGCTCGGTGAGTGCGGCGCGGGGATTGCGTACCGTACGGGCAGCGTGGCGCAGGCGACGGGCCGACGCCACCGGGCTGCCGCCCCGGGGGACGGAGCGCGCACGGACGCCCGGACAGGTGCGGGAGGTGGAGCCTGGGCCCGGGGGCGGGATCGTCCGGTTCAACCGCTCCGAGCTCCGGATCCTCGTCGCCGTGAACGGCGCCGTCTTCTGGGGCTGGGACGGGGCGGCTCCCGAGCCGTCGTACGCACTGGTCGGCCGCTGTCCCGATCCGGATCCGCGGGCGGTGCTGGAGCCGGACACGGACGGCGGCTGGCGTGTGGTCGCCGAGCGGGTGACGGTCGCCGTCTCACGGCTCGGCTCGGTGGAGGTGCTCACCCCGGGAGGCGTGGTTCTGCGGCGCGATCTGCCACCGCGCTGGTGGGAGCCGGCGGGACCGGTGGGAGGGGGCACCGCGCGCTGGATGCAGCGGTCGGAGGTGCGGGCCGACGCCCGGTTCTTCGGGCTCGGGGGGCGCGCCTTCGGACCGTGGCTGCAGGACGGCACCCACCGGTTGTGGAACACGGGCTCCGGTCGCGCTTTCGGGGCCGGTGACGGTCCGCTCCCCGTCACGATGCCGGTGCAGCTGGTGGTGGCCGACGCGGGCACGCATCTCGCGTTCCACGACAGTTCGTGGGACGGCACGGTGACACTGCGGGAGGGCGCGGAGGGCGCCGGCTCCGGGCACGACCGGGTGGGGACGAGCACGCTGCGGATGGACGGGGGCCCACTGCGCTGCTGGGTGATGGTGGGCACTCCCTCGCGGGTGCTGCTCGCCTGGGGATCGCTGACCGGTGCCGCCGCACTGCCGCCCGCGTGGGCCTTCGGCCATCATCACGTGCGGTGGGGCCGGGGTGGCGAGCAGGAGGTGCGGCGGACCGTCGCCTGCTACCGGGAGCACGGGCTGCCGCTCGACGCCGTTCATCTGGGCGTCGACCACTACGACGCGCACCGGGTGTTCGCCGTCGACCGGGAGCGGTTCCCGAAGCTGTCGGCGCTCGCCGACGAGCTGCGGCGGGACGGGATCCGGCTGGTGTCGGCCGTCGGCCCCGCGGTCGCTGCCGAGGGCGGCAGTGCCGTGCACGGCTCGGGGGCGGCGCAGGAGGCGTTCGTGCGGGACGCTTCGGGAAAGGTCGTTCAGGGCGTCTCCTGGCCCGGAGACGTGGTGTTCCCGGACTTCACGCACCCGCGCGTGCGCCAGTGGTGGGGCGGTCTGTACGCGGAGCGACTGGAGCAGGGTTTCGCGGGTTTCTGGCACGACATGAACGAGCTGACGCTCCCCCGCTCGGCACGCCACGCCCTGGACGGACGGGACGGTGATCACCGCGAGGCGCACAACGTGTACGCGCTGTGCATGGCCAGGGCGGCCTACGAAGGGCTGCGGACGCTGGTGCCGCAGGAGCGGCCGTTCGTGTTCTCGCGCTCGGGGTGGGCCGGGATGCAGCGCTACGGAGGGACGTGGTCGGGGGAGGTGGCCACGGGCTGGGCCGGGCTGCGGGCCTCCCTGGCCCTGGTGATGGGGCTCGGGTTGTGCGGTGTCCCGTATGCGGGGCCGGATGTCGGCGGGTTCGGCGGGGACCTGTCCGCGGAGCTGTATCTGCGGTGGCTCCAGTTGGGCGCCCATCTGCCGCTGTTCCGCACGCACGCGGGTACGGGGAGCAAGGAGCCGTGGGAGTTCGGTGCCGAGGTGGTGCGGCACGCGCGTACGGCCCTCGTCGGACGTCGCCGGCTGCAGCCGTACTTCGTGACGCTGGCGCATCTGGCCCGGCGCACCGGGGCTCCCTGTGTGCGTCCGCTGTGGTGGTCGGCGCCGGAGGAGCGCGCGTTGCGCGACTGCGGGGACGCCTTCCTGCTGGGTGACTGCCTGCTGGTGGCACCGGTGCTGGCCCCGGGAGTGGAACGGCGTACGGTGCGGCTGCCCGGCGGGCGTTGGTACGAGTCGGCTACGGGACGGGCGTACGACGGGCCCGCCCGGGTGCTGGTCGACGCGCCCCCGGACCGCATTCCGGTGTTCGCCCGCGCGGGCTCCGTGATTCCCGTGCGCGGGGAGGACGGTGGGCTGGAGTTGGAGGTGTGGGCGCCCGTGAGGGGACGGACCGGGAGCGGGACGGTCGTCGCGGATGTCGACGACGGCTGGGAGGAGCCGGAGATCGAACGGTACGGCGTCCGCTGGGCGGGAGCCCGGATCGTCGTCGAGCGGGAGGGTGCGGACGGCGCCCGCGAGCTGCCCTACCCGGCGCGGGTACGCGGGCTCGGGCCGCGCTGAGCCGTGCCGGGTAGGGCCCGGGCGGGCCTGGAGTCAGATGTACCGGCCCTCGAACCAGGCGCGTGCGGCCCGCGTGTGCAGCGGGAAGGCGAGTTCCTCCGCGCGGCGCAGCAGGTGCCGGCCTTCCGTCTCGTCCGTGGCGGCGAAGGGCGGCAGGCCTTCCGCGGGACGTTCCGGAAGGAGACCGAACAGCAGGAGGTGTCCGTCGGGCGAGCTCATGGCGTCCGCGAGTCGCACGTCCCGGCTCGCCGCGTCGATTCCGGTCTCCTCCCGGAGTTCGCGCACGACGGCCTGGCGCCAGTCCTCCCGGTCGTCGATGTACCCGCCCGGCAGGGCCATGCCCCCGCGCGCGGGGGCGATGGAGCGGGTGATGACGACCAGGGCGGTGCCCTTCGTGTCGTACACGGGTTGGAGGGCGACCGCGACCGGCAGCGGGTTGCGATAGGCGACGGCACCGCATGCCGGGCAGTCCCGGGGCCAGCCGGAGACGCCCGCGCCGAAGGGCGTGCCGCAGCTCGAACAGTGGGAGTCCGGCACGGGGTCGAGGGCCGGGCCGGGGGTTCGGTTTCTGGACACGCGCGGACTGTAGCCGATCACGGCGGGGGCGTCTTCGGGGGGCCGCTCGCCAGGCGGCTTCGGGGAGCGCTCAGTGGTGACCGGTGAGCGACCCGCGGGACACCGGGAAGTCGAAGTAGGTGTCCGGATGAGCCTCCGGCTTGAAGGTGTAGTGCCACCACTCCTCGGCCAGGTTCACGAAGCCGAGGCTCTCCAGGGTGCCTTTGAGGAGCAGCCTGTTGGCCCGTTGTTCGCCCTGTATGCGGGGGTCGAGGGTGTGGCTGAGCGTGTCGAAGCAGTCGTAGCCGGTGCCCATGTCGACCGAGTTGTCGGGGAACCGCTGGTCCTTGGCCGCGAAGCAGGGGGTGAGGGGCTGTCCCGGGTGGTACGGCCGGGTCGGCTCGGCGGGGAGCCGTACGACGGTGAGGTCCACGGTCGAGCCTCGGCTGTGGCCGGACTTCTCCGCGATGTAGCCGTCGGCGAACAGCCGGTTCTTGTCGACGTTCGGGTAGAACTCCCCCTTCATCACCTGGTCGTCGAGCTCCTTGGCCCAGCGCACGAAGTGGTCCACGGCGCGTTGTGGCCGGTAGCAGTCGTACACCTTGAGGGAATAGCCCTGTCGCAGCAGCTTGCGCTGGGCCTCGTGGAGGGCCCGGGCCGTGGGGCGGGTGAGGATGCACAGGGGCTGCCGGTAGCCGTCGATGCGCTCGCCCACGAAGTTGTGCGGGGTGAAGTAGCGCATCTCCTGGATGATCGTCGGGTCCACACTGTTCAGCGCCACGAAGTCCCCGGGCGCCTTGGGCTCCGGCTTCTCCGGAGCGGATGCGGCGGGGGCGGATACGGCGGTCGTGGCCGCCAGGGCGGCGAGCGCGGTGATCAGGGCGCGTACCGCGGCGGAGAGTCGTGTCATGCCTCCTGCATCTATCAGGAGTGGGATCCGTCGGGAACCCCCCCGCCTTGCTCCGGTCACCCGTGACGCACCACTGGCGGCCGGTCGCGCTGCTGCCCGCCACCGCGTCGGCGGGGCGGGTGCGGGCCCTGGCCGAGACCCGGATGGAGGAGGCCCGGGACTCGATCCGCTGACCCGGCTGCCGGGTTCGGGCACGATCACCGGCGAGGTGGACCGGCGCATCGCGGGCGGCGGGGCTTCGCGCTCAGCCGGCTGGACGTCGACCACTTCGAGCAGGTGAACGACGGCGCCGGCTTCGCGGCGGGCGTGACACGTCCGGGCGCGCTTCAGACGGTGACGGTCCGGCGGCGCTGGGCCGCCTGTGCCATGGCGTGCTGGACGACACCGATGAGCACCTCCTTGACCGACTCGCGGTCCCGGGCATCTCCCGTCACGAGCGGTACGTGCGCGTCGAGGTCGAGGGCCCGGCGGACGTCCTCGACCGGGTAACGCGGTGCTCCCTCGAAGCAGTTGACGCCGACGAGGAACGGTATGGACCGCCGTTCGAAGTAGTCGACGGCCGCGAAGCAGTCCTCCAGCCGCCGGGTGTCGGCGAGCACCACAGCCCCGAGGGCGCCCTCGGCGAGCTCGTCCCACATGAACCAGAACCGCTCCTGGCCGGGAGTTCCGAAGAGGTACAGCACCAGATCCTCGCGGAGCGTGATGCGGCCGAAGTCCATGGCCACGGTGGTGGTGTTCTTCGCCTCCACGCCGCTGAGGTCGTCGACCGGGCGCCCGGCCTCGGTGAGTAGTTCCTCGGTGCGCAGCGGCCTGATCTCGCTGACCGCTCCGACGAGCGTGGTCTTGCCCACGCCGAAGCCACCGGCCACCAGGATCTTGAGCGTGACGGGCTCGACCGGGGGCTTGCCGCGCTCAGAACGCCCGAAGATCATCGTTCTTCTCTCCTGCTCGGTGGGGATCGGGCGGTGGACCGTATCCTCCACCGCCGGGGGTTTCGATGACGAGTACGTCGTCGGCGCGGACGTCCGCCGAGTCGCTCCCGCCGAGTTCGGTGACGCTGCCGTCCGCATGGTCGACCCGGTTGGCGCCGGGCGCGCCGGGCGCGCCGCCCGCCATGCCGTACGGGGGGACCCTGCGGTGCTGGGACAGCGTGGAGACGGTCATGGGTTCCAGGAACCGGATGCGGCGGACCGCTCCGTCCCCGCCGCGCCACCGTCCCGCGCCGCCGCTGCCTGCGCGCACGGCGAACTCCTCGAGGCGGACGGGCAGCCGCCACTCCAGGACCTCGGGGTCGGTGAGCCGCGAGTTGGTCATGTGGGTCTGCACGACGGACGCTCCGGGGAAGCCCTCTCCCGCGCCCGAGCCGGAGGCGACGGTCTCGTAGTACTGGTGGCGGGCGTTGCCGAAGGTGACGTTGTTCATGGTGCCGGAGCCCTCGGCCTGGATGCCGAGCGCCGCGTAGAGGGCGCCGGTGATGCTCTGGGAGGTCTCCACGTTGCCCGCGACGACGGCCGCCGGGGGCCGGGGCGCCAACATGGAGCCGGACGGCACGATGATGCGCAGAGGGCGCAGACAGCCGTCGTTGAGCGGGATGTCGTCGGCGACCAGGGTCCGGAAGACGTACAGGACGGCCGCGTTGACGACGGAGAAGGGGGCGTTGAAGTTGGTGGGGAGCTGTGCCGTGGTGCCGGTGAAGTCGATGGTCGCGGAGCGGTTCTCACGGTCGACGCGCACGCGCACGCGGATGACGGCGCCCGAGTCGGTTTCGTAGGTGTACTCGCCGTCGTCGAGGGCGTCGATGACGCGCCGTACCGCGTCCTCGGCGTTGTCCTGGACGTGCCGCATGTACGCCTGGACCACGTCGAGGCCGAAGTTCTCGATCATTCGGCCGACCTCGTCGACGCCCTTCTGGTTGGCGGCGATCTGGGCGCGCAGGTCGGCGAGGTTGGTCTGCGGGTTGCGGGAGGGATACCGCGCTCCGGTCAGGAGGCCGAGTGTCTCCTGCTCGCGGAACCGGCCGTTCTCGGCGAGGAGCCAGTTGTCGAAGAGGACGCCCTCCTCGTCGATGGTGCGGCTGTCGGCGGGCATGGAGCCCGGGGCGATGCCGCCGATCTCGGCGTGATGGCCGCGTGAGGCGACGTAGAAGAGGACCCTCCGGTCGCCCTCCGTGGTGTCACCGTCCACGGTGCCGGGGGATGCGGTGCCGGGGGACGCGGTGCCGAAGACCGGGGTGATCACGGTGACGTCGGGGAGATGGGTGCCGCCGTGGTACGGGTCGTTCACGGCGTAGGTGTCGCCCGGACGCATGGTGGCACCGCGCCGCCGGATGACCTCCTTGACGCCGGTGCCCATGGATCCCAGGTGGACGGGGATGTGGGGGGCGTTGGCCACCAGGTTTCCGTCCGGGTCGAAGAGGGCGCAGGAGAAGTCCAGGCGCTCCTTGATGTTGACGGACTGGGCGGTGGACCCGAGGCGGGCGCCCATCTGTTCGGCGATGGACATGAAGAGGTTGTTGAAGACCTCGAGCAGGACCGGGTCGACTTCCGTGTCGAGGTCGGAACTCCGCGTAACCGCGACGCGTTCCATGACCAGATGCCCGTCGTCGGTCGGCGAGACCCGCCAGCCTTCGTCGACGACGGTCGTGGAACCGGCCTCGGTGACGATCGCCGGACCGGAGACGGTCTCGCCGGGGGAAAGGCCCTCGCGGTGGTGGAGGGGGACGTCGCGCCAGGTGCCGCCGGTGTGGAGGCGGACGGAGCGCGCAGTGGTGGGGCGTCCCCGGTAGGGGGCGAGGGTGGAGAGGTCGGGGGGGTCGGTGATGCCGGTGGCTTCGGCGGAGAGGGATTCGACGACGATCGGGCGGTCGAGCGTGAAGGAGTACGTGGCGCGATGGCGTTCCTCGAAGGCACGGCGCATGGTGTCGGCGTCGGTCAGTTCGACGGTGAGGGTGGTGTCGGTGCCGTCGTAGCGGAGTTGGGCGCGACGGGTGACCTCGATCCGGTCCTCGGGGACGTCCTCGGCGAGGAGTTCGGCGCGGGCCGCCGCTTCGAGGTCGTCCGCGGTCCGGTGGACGCCGGGCATCGCAGCGGGCTCCAGGGGTGCTTCGGTGGAGCGTTCACGCATGGCCGTGGTGTCGGCGAGGCCGATGCCGAGTGCGGAGAGGACACCGGCCGCGGGTGGCACGAGGACGGTGCGGATACCGAGGGAGTCGGCGACCATGCACGCGTGCTGCCCGCCCGCACCGCCGAAGGTGGTGAGGGCGTAGCGGGTGATGTCGTGGCCCTTCTGGACGGAGATCCGCTTGACCGCGGCGGCGATGTTGGCGACGGCGATCCGCAGATAGCCCTCGGCGACCTGTTCCGGGGTGCGGTCGTCGCCGGTCCGTTCCCGGATCTCGCGCGCGAGGGTGGTGAAGCGGTCGCGGACGAGTTCGGTGTCGAGGGGCTGGTCGCCGTTCGGGCCGAAGACAGCCGGGAAGTGGTCGGGCTGGATGCGGCCGAGCATGACGTTGGCGTCGGTGACGGCGAGCGGCCCGCCGGCCCGGTAGCAGGCGGGGCCGGGGTCGGCGCCCGTCGAGTCGGGCCCCACGCGGTAGCGGGAGCCGTCGAAGTGGAGGACCGAGCCGCCGCCGGCGGCGACCGTGTGGATGTCCAGCATGGGCGCGCGCAGCCGCACGCCGGAGATCTGAGTGGTGAAGACGCGTTCGTACTCCCCTGCGAAGTGCGAGACGTCGGTGGAGGTACCGCCCATGTCGAAGCCGATGACCCGGTCGTGGCCGGCGAGCTGCGACATGCGGGCCATCCCGACGATGCCGCCGGCCGGACCGGACAGGATGGCGTCCTTGCCGCGGAACTGCGCCGCCTCGGCGAGGCCGCCGTTGGACTGCATGAACATCAGCCGTACCCCGTCGAGTTCGTCGGCCACGTGCTGCACGTAGCGGCGCAGCACGGGTGAGAGGTAGGCGTCGACGACGGCCGTGTCCCCGCGCGGGACGAGTCGCATCAGAGGGCTGACCTCGCTGGACAGCGAGATCTGCGGGAAGCCGATGCGGGCGGCGAGTTCACCGACCGCCTGCTCGTGAGCGGGGTGGCGGTGGCTGTGCATGCAGACCACGGCGACGGCCCGGATGCCGTCGGCGTGGGCCTGGCGCAGCGGCCCGCTCAGGGAGTCCAGGTCCGGGGCCCGTAGGACGGTGCCGTCGGCGGCGGTGCGTTCGTCCACCTCGACGACCCGTTCGTACAGCAGCTCGGGCAGTTCGATGCGACGAGCGAAGATGGCGGGTCGGTTCTGGTAGGCGATGCGCAGGGCGTCCCGGAAGCCGCGGGTGACGACCAGGAGGGTTCGTTCGCCCGTGCGCTCGAGGAGGGCGTTGGTGGCGACCGTGGTGCCCATGCGTACGGATTCGACGGGTTCGCCGGAGCCGGCCAGCAGTTCGCGGATGCCCGCGACCGCCGCGTCGGCGGCGGCCGTCCCGCCGGAGCGGCGCCGGGAGGGCGCGAGGGCCGGGTTGTCCGAGAGGAGTTTGCGGGTGAACAGTCGCCCGTCCGGGCGGCGCGCGACGATGTCGGTGAAGGTGCCGCCTCGGTCCACCCAGAACTGCCAGCCTGTCACGTCAGTACCTCGCTTCCGCGCCGCTCACAGCGCTCGGAGGCCGTTGATCACGTCGCGCAGAATACTCTCGTCCGGCAGTTCTGCGGGGGGAACCGGTCGGTTCACGTGGACGGATTCGAGGTCGACGAGATCTCCGACGAGGACTCGTACCACTCCGGTCGGCAGGTCGAGTTCCGCGGCGATTTCGGCGACGGTCTGCGGCGTGTCACGGCACAGTTCGAGGATGTCCACGTGTTCCGGGGAGAGGGTGGGGTCCGCCTCCGGATCGTCCGCGTCGGGTTCGGTGACGACCACCGCGATCAGGTCCAGGCGGTGCTGGGCCGCACTCGAGGTGCGGCCCCGCGTCATGGCATACGGACGGACGACCGGTCCGGCCTCGTCGTCGAACCAGTGGCTTCTTCCCTCGCCGTCAGCGCTCATGTCATCCCACTACCCGCCCGGGGGCAGATCGGTGCGTGGTTCGGCGTCCAGATGCGGACCGACCCGCTTCACGAGAAGGGTCATCTCGTAGGCGACCTGTCCGACGTCCGAGTCGGCGTCGGCGAGGACGGCGAGGCAGCTGCCGTCTCCGGCGGCCGTGACGAACAGGAATGCCTCGTCGAGTTCGACGATGGTCTGGCGGACACCGCCTGCCTCGAAGTGGCGGCCCACGCCCTTGGCGAGGCTGTGGAACCCGGAGGCGACGGCGGCGAGGTGCTCGCTGTCCTCGCGGGTCAGTTCCCCGGACGCCCCCGTGGCGAGGCCGTCGCCGGAGAGCACGACGGCCTTCCGTATGCTCGCGACGCGGTCCACCAAGTCGTCGAGGAGCCAGTTCAGCTCCCCCTTGCCGCCATCGGCGTGGCCGGTCGTGTTCGGTGCGGTCATCGACCGTCCCCCCTAGTCATCGTTGATCGTTCCTCGTGGTGCTGCCCCGCCGGGGCCGTCGTCGGCCTCGGCGTTCTCGTCGCGGCCGCGCTGCCACCCGCGCTGGAGCGAGGCCATGCGGCTGCGTACTTCCTCCGCGTCCCGTTCGACGGGCCGGGATCTTTCCTCGTTCCGTGGTCGCGTGCTCCGTTTGAGCTGTGGGGCGAGGCTGGCCTGCCGTACACGTCGGGGCAGCGATCCGGGGTCGGGCCGGTCCTCCGCGTCCTGCGGGCCGTTCGCGTCCTGCGGGGTGGTGCCGGGGTGGGACTCCGCGCTCCGTCGGCGGACGGGCAGGGGCGGCGGTGCGGGCTCCTGCCCCGGGTGGGCGGATGGGGTGCCGGTGTCGTGGTCCGTCCGCTCCCGGCGGACGTGCTCGTCGCCGACCGGGCGGCCGTGGGAACTGACCAGCTTGGGGACCCCCCTGCGGAGCAGCGGAGCAGGGCTGTTCATCTGCCCGTCCGTGTCCCTGTCCGGTCCGTCGTGGTTCTCGGGAGCCCGCTGATGCGGCTCACGCCGACGGCCCGGCCGCTCGTCCTTGGTGCGGGCCGGGGAGCGCCTGGGGCGGAACAGGCCGCCGTGTCCGTTGCCCTCGTCGTCCTCGTCCCCCGGGGCCCCCGGACAGTCGTCGAGGGCGTCCAGGTCGACGGGGCTCTCGAGTTCGACCGGCCCGTCCAGCAGCGAGGCGGGCAGTCCGGGCAGTTGTACGGGCACCCGGGACAGCGCGCGACGGCGGTCTTCCTCCGGCTCCTTGTCCTTGGTGCGCCGGGGGCGGTCGAGGCGGAAGCCGACTCCGTTGGTGTCCGGGACGTCGTCCGTCAGGAGCGCGTCCGGGATGAAGACGACCGCGGTGGTACCGCCGTAGGGGGAGGGCTGCAAGGAGACCCGGACGTTCTGCCGCTGCGCGAGACGGCTGACCACGAACAGTCCGAGCCGGTCGGTGTCGGAGAGTTCGAACTCCGGGGTCTCGGCGAGCCGCAGGTTGGCGTCCAGCAGCGCTTCGGCCGCCATGCCGAGACCGCGGTCGTGGATCTCCAGGGTGAAGCCGTTGGCGACGCGCTCGCCCAGGACCTGGACGGCGGTGTGCGGTGGGGAGAACACCGTGGCGTTCTCCAGGAGTTCGGCCACGAGGTGGGTGAGGTCGGCGACGGCGGGGCCGGTGACGGCGACCCGCGGCAGCCTGCGGACCTCGATGCGCTCGTAGTCCTCGACCTCGGCGACGGCTGCGCGCACGACGTCCATGAGCTGGACGGGTTTGCGCCACTGCCGGGAGGGCGCGGCTCCGGAGAGGATGACCAGACCCTCGGCGTGCCGGCGCATGCGGGTGGTCAGATGGTCCAGACGGAACAGGTCGGCGAGTTCCTCGGTGTCCTCGGTCCGGCGCTCCATGCTGTCCAGCAGAGTGAGCTGCTTGTGCAGCAGGACCTGGCTGCGGCGGGCGAGGTTGACGAACACCTCCGAGACCCCGGAGCGCAGTTCGGCCTGTTTGACGGCTGCCTCCACGGCCGCGCGCTGCAGGGTGTTGAGGGCCTGGCCGACCTCGCCCAACTCGTTCCTGTCGTACTCCAGGCGGGGGACCTCGGTCTCGATGTCGACCTGTTCACCCGCTGAGAGACGGCGCATCACACTGGGCAGTCGCACGCCGGACGCCTCATGGGCCTCGAGACGCAACTGCCGCAGGTCACGGATGAGGCCGCGGCCGATGCGCACGGACAGGACGAGGGAGACGAGGAGGGCGACCAGCCCGAGGACGCCGGCGACGACGGCCCGGGTGATGACGTCCATGGCGACCGGGTGGACGCGGTCCTGATAGCGGTCGTCGGCCTGCTCGTTGAGAGTGCCGAGTTCTTCGAGCACACGGCCGGCGGCGGTGTCCCAGCTCTTCGCGGTGATTCCGTGAGGCGGTCCGGTGCCGGAGGAGACGGCCGCCTCCTCGGCGACGCGCAGCGGAGCGGACGCCGCGTTCTTCCAGAAGCTCTCGTAACGGTCACGGTCCGCAGCCGGCAACTGCGGCAGAGCGATGTCGTACAGCAGCGTGCGCTGGGCCACGAGGTCGGAGATGTCGCGTACCTCCGCTCGGGACAGCGTGCCGACGACGAGGGCCGAGCCGAGCAGGGCGTCCTCGCGGGCGAGGAGTTCACGGGCGCGGCTGAGGTTGAGGAGGGCGCGGCCCTGCTGGCCCATCTCCACGTTGTCGATGCCGTCGAGGGAGGCCAGGAGGGCATAGCAGGAGTCCACGAGAAGGTTGTACTGGCCGAGGGCCTCGACGCGGTTCATCGTGCCCTGCTCGACGCTGCCGCGCAGGGAGTCGATGCCGTCGAACGCGTCCAGGACAGCGGTGAGCCGGTCCTCGCCGCCCGTGCTCAGCCCGTCGCGGACGTCGGGGTCGCCCGCGTTCTCGCGGACCTTGGCGATGACGCCGTCGGTGGCCGTGCGAGTGGTGCGGAGCGCGGAGAGCGTGTCCGAGGCCCGCGGATCGGCGAGATGGACGAGGGTCTGGCGGCGTTCCTGCTGGAGGACGCGGACGGTTTCCCCGATCGGGTAGCCGATGTCCTCGACCGCTGCGGAGACCCGAAACAGCTGAGTGACCGACCGTCCCGTGAATACCGTGGCGAAGCCCCAGATCGCCGTCAGGGACACCAGCGGCACGAGAAGCAGCGCCACGATCTTCCGGCGGATGGACTTCCCGCGAAAGCGCATGGACTCCCCCAGCTCGACCCCCACCGGCAGGGGGTACGCATGTACGTCACCAAACGGCGTGAGCCTACTACTGGCGCACAGGTAACTCGAAGACTCTTCCGGAGGCAGAGCTTCCGTACGAGCCCGGGAGGATGAGGAGTTGTCCGCTTATTGAGGGAGATTGCTTCCCCGAAACCGGTGGCGGCCCGAAAGCCCGTTCCGGCGGGCACACGAGGACATTTGGCCGAAATTTTTCGCCGACAGGGAATCTTCACGACTCTCCGCTCGTCCTTCTATACAGGAAATGGGGGGCGGAATCGGCCCCAGGAGCCGCACCCCGCGCCCGGGCGGCGTAAAGCAGCGCAAGCCGGGCAGCCGTAGAAAATCGGGGCTCCGGACAGGGGTGAGCGGTCCACCGAGGGTGGGGAGCGACACGGTGATGGGCACGGCACAGCGGCAGGCGACGTCCGGGAAGGACGTGGCCGCACAGAACACGGCACGGCGGGACACCGATGCGCGGGATCTCGGCGTTCGGAGTGAGCGGGAACCCGCTCAGGACCGTTCCCACTACCGGCCGTTGTGGATAGAGGAGTCGGCGAAGCGGCGCAGGCTGCCCGACCCGGTGCGGACGGCAGCCGTGCGGGCGGTGCTCATCATCTCGGTGACGCTGATACAGGCCATGGTGTCGTTCCTGTGCACCCTGGCCGGGTCGTGGCTGGCATTCCCCATGGTGCTCAGCAGCATCGCCAGCACCGTGGTCGCCACCTGGGCCGCACTCGATGTCTGGGTGACGCGCCAGGTGTGGAACCAGCGCAACGGCGTGGTGTCGGCACCGAGCAGCACCGCCCGGTCCCTGCGGCGCGAGCGGCGCAGGGCACGACGTCAGGCCCAGACCGCGGAGCGGGCCCAGAGGCGCATCCGCCGACAGGGCAAGAGGGAGCAGTTGTCGCACCCTTGAGGGGGCCCAGGTCGTCGAACGGGCGAGCACCGACCTGTGAACACGAAAGCGGCGAGCCCGAAGGCCCACCCGTTCGCCGACTTGTGCCGGTCAGGCCCTGGCGCACTCCCAGCCGCCGCAGCTGCACGGGGTGCCGCTGGATGTGTCCTGGAGGCAGGCACAGAGCTGGAGTTGTGGCGCCATCGGGCGGAGATGCCGTGGCCGTGGCTCCTCATGTCGAGAGCTGACAGCCGAACATCTCCGTGCCGCCGACCACGTCCGTCTGCGACTGTGGTCGGCGGCACGGGCATCCGGCTCCAACGTCGCTACGAAACGCAAGAGCGAGCACGTTCTCCCTGTCACAGGCACCGCCTGCATCCACGCCGCGGAACCGCATGTCGACACAGTCCCGCGCCCCTAGGGGGTTGCAGGTGCCGGGCGTTTGAACATCCGGGTGGCCGTGATCTCGCTGTGCACGGCTTCCCCGTCCGTGGCCTCCCGGGGCAGGCCCGGCCGCAAGTGCTCCTCGACGCTGATGTACTTCAGGCCCGCCCTCAGGTCGGCGTCGTTGCGCAGACGGATGACCAGCGGGAACTCCGCCAGTGCCGTCGTGTCGAACAGGCCGGTGGTGTAGAGGAGCTGCACACCGAGCGCGTCGGCGACGGCCCGCTGGAGCTCCAGCAGGTAGGTGGCGTTGGCGCGGCCGATGGGGTTGTCGAGGAACAGGGTGCCGGCGTGCCGGTGCCGCTCCCGACCCCGGTCGTTGGAGCGCAGCGCGGCCATCGTGCAGTACAGGGCGATGGCCGCGGTGAGCAGCTGCCCTCCGGAGAACACATCGCCCATCTGCCCGACGGGGACCCGCTCGGCGCGCAGTACGGCGTCCGGCTTGAGGATCTCGACGGCGACGCCCTTGGGCCGGAGGGCGGCCGCGACTCCACGCAGCAGCAGGGACATGCCGTCGCGCCGCAGATCGGAGTTCTTGCGCACGGCCGCGCGGGTCGCCTCGTCGATGACCTCACCGAGCCGTTCGGTGAGGGTCGCCTGGTCGGGTTCCTCGAAGCGGATGCGGAGGAATTCCTGCCCGGACCACTCGCCGAGCCCTTCGGGCAGCCGGGACAGCCGCTGCGCGGAGCGCAGGGTGGCGAGGGCCGACTCGACGAGTCCTCTGAGCCGGTCCACGATCGAGTCGCGGTTGCGTTCCAGCTGTTCGAGTTCGTCGGTGAGGACCCGGAGCCGGGGCGCGAAGGCGTCCGCCCACTTGTGGGCGTGCTCGGGCAGCGCGGAGGCGGGCAGTTCGCGGATCTGCTGCCGCGCGGGGGTGCGAACCTGCTCGTAGCGGGTGGAGTTGGCGTGCCGGACGAGGATGTCGCTCGCCTCGCGCACCGCGGACTCGGTGGCGGACAGATCGGCGGCGCAGCCCCGTAGTGACCGGCGGGCTTCCGCGGCGGAGCTGCGGGCCTCCGCCAAGCTGCCCGGGTAGGGCTCGGGCCGCTCCGGCTCCTCCTCGGACGCGTGATCACGCAGCAGGTCGCGGAGCATGGCGGCGATCTCGTCGAACCCCCCGGCGGCGTCCTCCGCGGCGTGGTGCGCGTCGAGGAGTTCTCCGTGGGCCTGCCTGGTCCGGTCCAGCTCCTCCGTCCGGGAGGCCAGTTCGGCCGTGGCGGTCCGCAGCAGCGCCTGTGCGTGTTCGGCGTCGCGGGGCACCAACTCCTCGGGAAGCGCGGTGTGTTCCTCGCCGTCCTCGGGCGCGAGCCGCTCCGCCTCGCCGCGCAGCCGTCCGAGTTGCTCGCTCGCGCTCGACATACGGGTCTCCAGGAGCTGCACCAGCTCCTCGGCGCGGGCCGCGGCGGCCTGGCGACTGGGACCGTCCGACCCGTCGGGCGACTGGAGCAGCTGCTCCGCGCGGGTGCGGACCTTGTTGCTCAGCCGGTCCAGCTCCGCGCGTGCCGCGCTCTCGTCGCTCTCGGCCCGGGCCTGCTCGGCGCGCAGATCGGCGCCGACGCCGACCTTCTCGTAGACCTGGGACGCGGCCCGGTACGCCTCGCGCAGGGCAGGCAGGGAGATCTGCGGCGCCTCGGTGCCGTCCTCCGGTACGTCGTCGGGGGCGCCGGCGATCTCGGAGCGCTCGGCGCGCAGCGCCCGCGCGGTGCGCCGGGCGTCGTCGGCGGCCCGCTGCGCGCCGCGTCGGTCCTCGTCGGCGGCCCGCGCGCGCTCCAGGCAGGCCTGGGCGCCGGCCTCCGCCTCGGCGGCGTCGTCGGCCAACTCCCTCAGTTTGGCCTGCCAGCCGCCCCGCTCGCGCAGCCGGAAGGCGAGTCCCGCGAGGGCGTCTGCGGCGCGCCGGGCCTTCTGCGCGGTCTCCTGGCGCTCGTCACGCACCCGGACGGCCTCGGCGGCGGCCTCCTCGGCCTCCGCCCGTACGGCGCGTGCCTCGGCGAGTTCCGCCTCGGACTCCGCCGCGAAGGCGCGGGCATCGTGCGCCGCGCGGGCCAGTTCGGCGAGCCGGCCGGGCGGGCAGCCGGTACGCCAGGAGGTGAGCCGCGCGGTCAGCTCTCGGTCCTTGGCGAGCCGCGCCGCCAGCGCACGGATCTCTTCGTCCCGCGCGGCCGCCCGGACGCGCAGCGCCTGCCGCTCCTCGTCGGCGGCGTGCTCGTCGTGCATGGCCGGGTTCGGCGGTACGAGGAAGACGTCCCCGGTGTCCGTGTCCGGCGCCGGGGTCGGCGCGAGCAGGGCGGCGGCCGTGCCGACGGCGACCGTGGACCGGGGCAGCAGGGCGGCGTCGCTCAGGACCGCGCGGGCGCGGGTGTGGGAGTCCGGGTCGGTGATGATGACACCGTCGACCAGTTCGGGACGGGCGGCCAGCACGCGTGCGTGGTCGGCGGGGTCGACGGCCTGGGCGAGATAGCGCCAGCCGGGCAGGGCGGGGATGCCGTGCTCGCCGAGGTGCTCGACCGTGGCCAGCACGTCCGGGCCGGGCGGCAGCAGTCCGCCGTCTCCGAGAGCGCCGAGGATGCGGGCGTCGTCGGCGGCGGCGGTGCGCAGTTCGAACAACTGGCGTTCGGCGGAAGAGACCGCGTCGTCGAGCAGTTCGCACAGATCGTTGGCGAAGCGGTCCAGTTCCGTGGCGGTGAGGGTGCCTTCGGCGGGGCCGCCGTCCGGTTCGGCATCCGTGTCGGGACGGGGCCACGGGATTGAGGGGCGTACGTCGGTGACGGTCAGGCCCAGCAGCTCGGCCGGCCGTTCCTCGGCGGCCAGTGCCTGTGCGGTGCGAAGTTCGCTCTCGTGGGCACGGTCGGCCGCCGTGGCCGCGTCCGCCGCGCGGGCGGCGGTGAGTTCCGCGCGCGCCTGGGTGGCGGCGGCCTCGCGCGCGTGCTCGGTCGCCCGGCGGGCCGCCTCGCGGGCCGATTCCCAGGCGGCGACCGCGGTCTTCTCCGCGTCGCTGGCCGCGAGGGCGGCGCGGGCCGGGTCGGCGTCGGGGGCGCTGTCGTCGAGCCAGCCGGCCCGGACGGCCTCGGTGGTCTCCTGCTCGACCTCGGTGAGGCGCTGCCTGAGGTGGGCGATCTCGCTGCGGGCCCGCTGTGCCTCGGTGGCGGCGGCGGTGGCGTCGCGGTGGGCGGCGTCGCTGACCTCCTGGAGGGCGGCGGACCGCTCCTCCTCCTCGTTGGCGAGGTTCTCGGCGTTCTGCGCGGCGGTGTGCAGGGCGCGTACGAGGTCGACGGCTGCCTTCGCTCGGGCGGCCAGCGCGGGTGCCGCGTCCCGCTCGGCCTCCTGGATCGCGGCCGAGACCCTGGCGGCCCGGTCGGCGGCGGCGCGGTGGCGCAGCGCTGCCTCTGCGGCCTGCCATGCCGAGTACAGGGTGCGCGCGTCGGCGAGTTCCCGTTTCTGTGCGGCGGCGGACTTCTCTGCCGCGGTGAGCGCCAGGGAGGCGTGCCGGTAGGCGATCTCCGCCGAGATCAGTGCGCTGTGTTCGCACGCCGTTCCGGCCTGGGTGACCGCGTGGGCGGCGGCGGTGACGCGCTGCGCGAGGTCGGCGGCGCGGGCGCGTTCCTGGTTGCCGCGCGCGGAGAGCCTGCGGGCCAGGGTGCGGGTGCGGCGCTCGGCCGTGGTGTGGATCTCCCGCGCCTGGGTGCGGGCACCGGCCGCTTCGACGATCCTGCCGAGCAGTTCGACGGAACCGGCGGTGAAGTCCCGTTCGGCGATCAGCTCGGCGCGTCGGCCCAGCTTGTTGCCGAAGCCGCCGACCAGGTCGGCGAGTCCGTCGGTATCACGGGTGTCCGTGACGGCGCGCAGCAGCAGATCGGTGAAGTCCGAGTCCTTCTTGACCGCGAAGAGGCCGGCCGCCTCGCCCTCGTCGGCGTTCATTTCCCGCTGGTAGCGGAAGAGTTCGGGGTCGAGTCCCAGATCGCCGAGGTGCTCGGTCCAGCGCTCGTGGGTCTCCTCCCAGTGCACCTCCAGGTGCGGATACGTCCTGCCTGCCTCCGTGAGGGCGTCCCGGAAGCCCTTCATGGTGCGGCGGCGGCCCCTCGCGCCGGACTGGCCGTCGGCGGGCGGCCGTACGGCGGTGGCCTCCGCGACGGGAAGGTTGTCCAGGCTGAGTCCCGGGCCGGGCCGCAGCGAGTACCAGGCCTCGGCGAACTTCCTCGGGTCGTTGGAGACCTGGCGGCCACGCCATTCACTGGCCTTGCCGACGACGACGCACTCGCCGGTCAGCACGTGCTGCCACTCCAGCGCCACGTGTCCGCAGTCGTCGGCCAGCAGGAACTTGCGCAGCACGCCGGAGCTCGCGCCGCCGAGGGTGTTGCGGTGGCCCGGGAGCATCACGGAGAAGATCAGCTTCAGCAGGACGGACTTGCCGCCGCCGTTCTCCAGGAAGAGCACCCCGGCGGGCGCGGGCCGGCGGGGCGGGCCCACCGGCTCCTCCGCGAAGAACTCCGCCTGCGTCGGCGCGGGTTCGGGCACGGTCTCGCCGACACCGCGCAGGTCGAGCACGGTGTCGGCGTAGCGCGCGCCGGCGGGCCCGATGGAGTAGAGGCGGACCCGGGACAGCTCGTACATGGCGGACTCTCGAAGTTTTCGGCAGGTCGGGGTGGTTCGGAGACGGGGACGGGAAGGAGGGGCGGGAGGGGAGACTGGGACGGAGGCGAGGACGTGCGGCGGCGGGGGACGCTCAGACGGAATGGAACGGCAGGCCGGCGCCGGCCACCAGTTCCAGGTCCTCATCGCTGTCCGCGGGCAGCAGGGTCGGGGTGCCGTCGGTGACCGGGACGACGCCCAGCTCCAGCAGTTCGGCCATGGCCGCACCGCCCGCCAGGTCGCGCACCTGGAGCTGGTAGCGGGCCGTCGTGCGGTAGGTGCCGCCATGGTCGTCGCCGGTGCGCTGCAGGAATCCGGAGTCGGTGAGGAACGTGACGGCCTTGGCGACGATGCCGGTGGTCGAACCCGCGAGCCGGCGTGCGTCCTTGGTCGCGCCGGTCGCGCTGCGTCTCGCCCAGATCCGCCAGGCCGTCTCCAGCCCTGGGGCGTCGCTGGCCGGGTCGGTGTTCTCGCCCTGTTCCGCGGCCCGCTCCTCCAGACGGTGGCAGGCCTGGCGTACGAAGGCGTCGACGCCGTTGACGGTGACCCGTCCGATGTAGGCGTCGTCGGCGAGGTCCTCGGGACGCGGGAAGGCCATGACGGCGACGGCGAGGTGTGCGAGCCCGTGCAGGAACCGGTCGCCGCCGTCGGCGGAGGTCCGCCGCGCGTAGTCGCCCATGCGGACGGCGAACACCGAGTCCTCGGCTGCGGTCACGGCCATCCCCGCGCGCGGGGACACCTCGAGCACGATCAGGCCGAGGCCGGTGGCCACGGCGTCGGCGAGGCGCGCGAACGGCGGGTCCTCACGGTAGCGGCGCAACAGGTCCGCGTACTCCTGGTCGCGGGCCGGCTGCAGCTTGGGCTGGAGGCCGAAGGCGACGAGCCGCGCCGCGTCGGCGGCGTCGGCGGGTGTGACGGCGGCGCTCGCCGGTGCGGTGGAGGGCTCCGCCTCGCTCCACTCGGCATGCTCGCTCACGGACACGGTTCCTCCTCGCGCTGGCGAACGACGGTGACGGCGGCGACGACGGTACTGGCGGCCTGCCCGGAGCCGGCGGCCTCCGCAGGCTCCCCGAGGTCCGGCGGAACACCCATCAGGCCGCCTCCGTCCGGTCCGCCGCCATCCCCGCCGCGTCCAGCAGGGCCGTACCGACGATGAGGTCGGCGCCGCCGAACTCGGGGTCGTCCAGTCCCACACCGTCGTCCACCGCGAAGAGCAGGCGCCGCTCACCCTGGCGGTAGGCGGTGCCGACCGGCGGGCTGGCCGCGTGGACCGCCAGCAGAGCCACCAGGTACGGAAGTTCGGGGTCCTGGCGGCGGGCCTCGGCGAGCAGTCCGGACAGCCGTCGGGGCGCGTCGGCCGGCAGTTCCAGCAGGGTGGTCGCGGCCGTCAGCTGCTCCTCGGTGAAGCGGCTGTCGTCCGGTGTGGCGATCAGGTCGGGTTCCGGCATCTCGGCGCCCAGGTGCTCCCGTTCCACCGCCGGGGTCAGCAGGATGTCGACGAGGTCGGCGACCCGGACGGACACCGGTGTACGCAGCCCGGTGCCGCGGGCGAAGAAGGCGTCGGTGATCCGCACCGCCTGCTCCAGGGGCAGGGGGAGCAAGGGGGAGAGGAGGTGTCCGTAGAGGTCCGTGCCCGAGGTCGAAGCCGGCGTGGCGAAGGCCTGCCGGTCCTGTTCGGCCCGGAACAGCGGGCCGGCCTCCAGCAGCCGGGACTGCAACTGGGTGTGCCGGCGGATGCAGTCCTTGACGATGTCCACCAGCTCGGCGGCCCTGCGTTTGTGCTCGGGGTCCTCCGATTCGTCACGGGCCTTGCGGATGTTGGTGAGGATCGCGTTCTCGTGGCGGTACCGGTCCGCGACGTGGTCCAGGGCCTCGGCGATCATGTCGGGAACGGCGCTCAGCCAGTCCACCGCGCGTACGTTGCGCCGGGTGGCGTCCAGGGCGCGGCGCAGCGATTCGGAGTACTGCACGGTCCGGTAGCGGGCCTGCTCGGCGGCGAGCTGGGCGTCGGCGAGCCTGCCCCGGTTGATCAGCACCTCGAGTTTGACCTCGGCGGCGATCTGGGCACTGGTGACATCGGTGTCCAGGGCACCTACCAGGACGTTGACCGCCTCGTCCGTGGTCCGCAGGTAGACGGTGCCGCCGGGGCCGGGGACCTCCTCGATCAGCTTGAAGTCGTAGTCGCGGCGGACATAGCTGCCGTCCGCGCCGAACACTCCGTACACCGCGCGGAAGCCGCGGTCGACACTGCCGACGTTGATCAGGTTCTCCAGGACCCAGCGGGCCACCCGCTCGTGCTCGGCGGCCGGTCGGCGGGGAGCCTGGGCGGTGATGCGCGGGACGAGCCGGGCGACTATCTGGTCGTGGTCGGCACCGGTGTCGAAGTCCATGTTCAGCGTGACCAGGTCGATGGCCGCCAGGGCGACCTCCGCCATGCCGTACACCGAGTACTCGCCGGCCAGATTGGCCTTGCGGGCGTCCAGGTCGTGCAGCGGCGCGGTGCAGGCGAGTGCGCGCAGCCGCCGGGCCAGCCCCTCGTCGGCCGCCGGGCCCGGCGCGGGCCGCGGGCCCGCGCTGAGCTGGGGCGGAGCACTGTCCGTCGATGCAGGTGAAGTCACGGTGCACAGACTAGGTCCTCGGTCTGACAACGGCCCAAACGACGCAGATGCGCTCCGGTGTCACGGTCGTCACACTGCTCCGAACCCACGGGGGCCGCCGGGGCCCGCTGACGCCCCGTTCGCTCCGGACGCGGTGCGCGTCGGGCGGCGCGCGCGGCCGGACCCGCATCCCCGAAGGGCCCGGCCCACCTCATCGCCGCACGGCGACCCTCACTGCCGTGCGGCGCCCGTGCGCCCCGGGGGCTCCCCCGCCGTCAGCGCGGCCAGTGCCGCCGACACCGCGGCGGCGGTCCGCAGATCGAGCCGGACGCTCGTCCCCCGCGCACGGTGCCGCAGGTCGTCGGCGGCGAGTGCGAGGAGCTGGGGCAGCAGGTCGGTGCACCGACGGGCCACCCATCCGGTGCCGGCGGTGGCCAGCCACCACAGGCTCGCCGCCAGGGTGGGTGCCGCGGACTCCGGCTCGGGCGAGGGCGCGGGTCCGGGGGCGAGACCCCGCTCCGCCAGCAGCGCGTGGAACCTCACGGCCAGTTGACGGTGTCCTCGCTCGCCCGGGTGCATCCGGTCCGCGCTCCACATCGCCCGGTCGGCGACCCAGTCACCGTCGCTCGCGTGCAGGTGCACCGCGCCGTACCGGTCGGACAGCGCGTGGACGACGGTGTTGAGCGCGCGCTGCCGGCGGGCGAGCGGCCTGGCCAGCGCCCCGGGCAGGCCCATGGTGCCGCCGGGGTCGGGCAGGCACGCGGTGAGCAGCACGGCGCCCTGGGCCGCGCAGGCCGCGTACACCTGGTCCAGCCGCCTGGCCACGGCGTGGATGTCGAAGCCCTGGCGCAGGGTGTCGTTGACCCCGACGACGACCGAGACGAGGTCGGGCCGCAGGGCCAGTGCCCCGGGGAGTTGGCCTTCGAGCACGTCGTGCGTCTGCGCCCCGCTCTTCGCCAGGTTGGTGAACCGTACGGGCCGCTCGTCCAGCGACCCGGCGAGCAGCGCGGCCCAGCCCCGCCATCCGTCCCCGGCGCGGTCTCCGACGCCCTCGGTCAGCGAGTCGCCGAGGGCCACGAACCGCACGGGTCTCATCTCGGGCCTCCCCGTGCTGCGGACGCGGGCCGGACGGGCGCCACGCCGTCCGGCCCGCTCTCCCTCGCGGCCGTCCGCGGGGCCTCGTGGGCGTCGAGGAACGCCGTCACGGCCGCTCCCCACCCGAAGCCCTCCGCACGTGCGCGTGCCGCCGCGCGCCGCTCCGTCTCCGGTCGTCCCAGCAGGAGTTCGACGGCGTCCGCGAACGACTCCCCCCGGTCCCCCGCGACCGCCCCGGCGGAGCCGATCACCTCCGGCAGCGCGGACGAGGTGCTCGCCACCACGGGGGTGCCGCACGCCATCGCCTCCAGCGCGGCGAGCCCGAAGGTCTCCGCGGGCCCCGGCGCCAGGCACACGTCCGCGGAGGCCTGGAGCGCGCCGAGGAACGCCCGGTCGAGGACGTGCCCCAGGAAGACGACCGGCAGTCCGCGTTCCCGGGCGCGCTGCTCGAGCCGCGGCCGCAGCGGTCCGTCCCCCGCCACCACCAGCACCGCCCGCCGCCCGCGCCGCAGCAGTGCCTCCAGCGCGTCCAGCGCCGTCCCGGGCCGCTTCTCCACGGACAGCCGGGTACACGTCACCAGCAGTGTTTCCGTCCCGCGCGCGTGGCGGGCCCGCAGCCCTGGATCGTGCAGCGCGGGGTGCCGCTCCGTCAGGTCGACGCCGAGCGGTGCCCGTACGACGTTGCGGGCACCGATCCTGGCGAACTCGCGCTCGGCGAACCCGGTGGTGCACACGACACGCGCGTAGGTGTGAGCGGTGCGGGCGTTGAGGGCGTCGGCGGTGCGCCGCGCGACCCCTTCCGGCAGCCCCCAGGTGCGCAGCACGCCGTCGGCGGTCTCGTGGGAGACCATGACCGCGGGTACCCGGGCCCGCCGCGCCCATCTGCCGGTCCAGCGCAGGGTCGTACGGTCGGACACCTCGAGCCGGTCGGGAGCGAGTTCCTCCAGCAGGGCGACGATCCGCCGCTTGTCGGTGAGGACGCGGTAGCCACCGGTGCCGGGCAGGAGCGGGCCCGGCAGGGTGATCACCCGCCCCTGCTCGGTCTCCTGGTCGCTCTCCCGCTCACCGGGGACGATGAGCACGGACTCGTGCCCCGCCTCCCGATAGCCCCTGCCGAGCTCCCGCAACGCGGTGCGCAGTCCGCCGGAGGCCGGCGCGACGAAGTTCGCGAGCCGCACGATCCGCAGCGAGCCGTCGACACCCTGGGTGCGCCCGACGTCCTGCGGGCACTCGACGCCCTGCGTGCCGTCGGCACCCGGCCCACCAGTCGGCAGGGCCTCCGTTCCCACCGGCCCGTTCACGCCGCCACCGCCGTCCTGCGCCCGGCGAGCACATCCGTGTAGTGGCCGATCAGCCGGTCCCCGACGGCCGCCCAGGTACGGCCCTCGACCGTCGCGCGCCCCGCTGCCCCGTAGGCGGCCCGCCGCCGGGGGTCGGCGGCCAGCGACCACACCGCGTCCCGTACCGCGGCTGCGTCGCGCGGCGGCACCAGGAACCCGGTACGCCCGTGCGCGACCAGGTCCAGCGGGCCGCCCGCGGCGGGCGCGACCACGGGCACGCCGCTCGCCATGGCCTCCTGCACGGTCTGGCAGAAGGTCTCGAACGGTCCCGTGTGGGCGAAGACGTCCAGCGAGGCGAAGATCCTCGCGAGTTCGTCACCGGTGCGTCGTCCCAGGAAGGCCGCGCCGGGCATGGCCTGCTCCAGACCCGGTCGGCTGGGGCCGTCGCCCACGACGACGACCCGCACTCCCGGCAGGGCGCTCGTTTCGGCCAGCAGCTCGACCTGCTTCTCGGGAGCGAGCCGGCCGACGTAGCCGACGATCAGCTCGCCGTTCGGGGCGAGTTCCCGGCGCAGTGCCTCGTCCCGCAGTTCGGGCCGGAAACGGACGGTGTCCACGCCGCGCGGCCACAGTTTGACCCTGGGGACGCCGTGCTCCTGGAGGTCGCTCCGCGCGGCGCCGGACGGGGCGAGGGTGAGGTCGGCGGCCGAGTGCACGGACCGGATCCGACGCCAGGCCGCGGCCTCGCCCGCGCCCATGTACGTGCGGGCGTACCCGGCGAGGTCGGTCTGGTAGACGGCCACGGCCGGCAGGCCGAGACGCGAGGCGGCCGCCATGCCGCGCACACCGAGCACGAAGGGGCTGGCCAGATGGACGAGATCGGCCCGGTGCTCGGCGATCGCCGCGGTGACACGCCGGCTGGGGAGAGCGACGCGGACCTGGGGGTAGCCCGGGAGCGGGAGGGAGGGGATCCGGACGACGGGGCACGGAGCCCGGTCGTCGGGTTCGTCGCCCGCGGCGGGGGCGACGACAACAGGGCTGTGACCGCGGTCCACGAGGTGCCGTGCGGTCTGGAGCGCGCAGTGAGCCACGCCGTTCACGTCAGGGGGAAAGGATTCGGTCACGATGACGACTCGCATACGGGTGTTCTCGCCGCGCCGGACGTGGCCACGTCAACGTGGATCTTTCCGGCCGGGGAACGTCCCATGAGCGTTGTGTCGCACACCCGCAGGGGTCGAACACCGGCCATGCGCTCCTGCCCAGCGGGACATCCGGCGTTCACACCGCGCCCCGGGGCGGGTCACACGACGGTCTCCCCGGGACCGATCCGGCTGCGTACGGCGGTCTGCACCTCGGCCTCCTCGGCCGGGTCGACGGCGAGCCGGCGCAGGCGCTCGAAGACTCGGGCGTCGCCGGTCTCGGCGTGCCGCGCGGCGATCTCGCGAGTGGACTCCTCGCAGTCCCAGAGGCACTCGACGGCGAAGCCGCTGCCGAAGGAGGGATCGGTGGCCGCGAGTGCGCGGGCGGCCCGGCCGCGCAGATGGGAGGAGGCGGTCTCCCGGTAGATGTGGCGGAGTACGGGAGCGGCACAGGTGATGCCCAGGCGTCCGGCGCCGTCGACGAGGGTCCACAGGGTCGGCGCGTCGGGGCCCTCGCCCCGTACCGCCTCGCGCAGCGCGGCGAGGACCAGGTCTCGGTCCTGGGCGCCGCCCCGGAGGGCGAGGACACGGCCGGCGGCGGCGCCCAGGACGTCGGGCCGGTGGGCCCAGCGGCGCGCACGGTCGACGGCGGCGAGACTGCGCATGCGTTCGAACGCGTCGACGGCGGTCTCCACGACGGGCGCCGGCCCGGTGGCCACGGCACCCTCGATCAGGGCGAGGGCGTCCGGATCATTGCTGTCGGCGAGGTAGCGCAGGGCGGTGCAACGGGCCCCCTCGGTGCCGTCCTCGGCGGCCCGGACGATCTCGGACCGGTCCTCCGGGCCCGCCACGGCGCTCAGGCAGCGGGCGGCCGGGACATGCAGGGCGGTGCCGCGTTCGAGTCCCTGCTGGGCCCATTCGAAGACGGCCCGCACGCTCCACCCGGGACGGGGACCGGTGGGGCGCATCTGCCGCTGCCAGCGGTCGAAGCAGCCGGCCTCCTGGGCGCCGCGCACACGCGTGGCGACGGATTCGCGTGGATCGTCGGCCCACAGGCGCCAGGGCCGCGGCTCGAAGGCGTCGCGGACGGTGGCGGCCAGTTCGGCCTCGCCCTCGGCATCGGTGGTGAACCGCGCGAGCACCGGGGCGGCGAGGGCGCGCAGGCCCGCGTCGTCGTCCCGGAGGGCGAGTTCGTCCAGGGCCCAGGTCCAGTTGGAGCCCTCGGCGGCGTACCTGCGCAGCAGGACGAGCGCGTCCCGCCTGCCGTAGGAGGCGAGGTGCCCGAGGACCGCGAGGGCGAGCCCGGTGCGTGACTCCTCGGTGTCGAGGATGTCCTCGGCCTCGAAGAGGTGTGCCTCGATCGCGTCCAGTTCACCGTGCAGATCGAGGTAGAGGCGGGCGTAGTAGAGGGAGCGGTTCTCCACCTGCCAGTCGTGGCGCGGATCGCGCAGCACGCAGTGGTTCAGCGCCGCGAGCGTTTCGGAGCGCGGGGCGGTGAGCGCGTGCAGCGTGCCGTCGCCGCGGCCGCGCTGAAGCAGGCCGAGCAGTGTACCGCTGGGCGCTATGACCGGATCGAACATGGGAAACAGCCTCACATCAAGCGTCGACGCAACCGGGGACGTGCATTACCTGGCCGCGTGCCAACACGTCGGGGCGCCCGCCGTTTCCTGCTTGCTGTAGACCATCTTCCTCTGCCTCTCGTCGGTGGCCCGTGCGGGCCGCGTCACGGCCCGCACGGTGCGGCAACACCTGCCCAGCCATCGCGTCCGTGAATCACGTCGTCATGATGACCCGGCGGTCACATCTGCCGCGACCGAATTCCGGCGGCCTCGTACCGCCTACTCCGTTTCCCGTGGTTTCCCGCAGTTTCCCGCGGTTTCCCGTGCCCTCGCCGGTCGGAGCGCTCAGCGCAACGTCCGGTTCAGCACTCGGCCCGGCTTCGGCCCCCTGCGCGGTTCAGTGTCCACCGAACAGTTCGAGCAGTTCCGCGCGGCCGAACATCCGAGCCGTGTCGACGGCCGAGGGAGTGCCCGCGGCAGGGTCGGCACCACCGTGCAGAAGGGCCTTGACCACCTCGGTCTCGCCCTTGAAGGCGGCCCCGGCGAGCGGGGTCTGTCCCCGGTCGTTGATCCGGTCGGCGTCGGCGCCGCGCTCCAGCAGCGCGCGGACCGCTTCGGCATGGCCGTGGTAGGCGGCGAGCATCACGAGCGAGTCGCCCCGGTCATTGGTGAGGTCGGCAGGCACACCCGCCTCTACGTAGGCCACGAGTTCCCCGGTCCGGCCGCGCCGGGCCAGATCGAAGATCTTGGTCGCCAACTCCACGACCTCGGGGTCAGGGGCTTCAGTCATGTCGGCCGGACCGCCTCTCACCACGGATCACTCCGCACATCGGGGACAGGGTGTACGTCTGCGAGCGGTGCAGAGCCGTACGGGTGAATCGCCAGGGTACTGGCTCGCGCGGCACATGAGCCGACGTGTCCGAGGTAAGGATCACGGGGCACCCGGCCGGGCACAGCCGGATGCGACAGCCCACGTCCGCCGGGTCAGGAACGGTCCGCACCGGTCCGCCGACCGGGCGAAACACTCACCGATTAACCCAGTTGCACCTTTTGTCGTATAGATACATTCTGTGAGGATGGAAGTACTCATGGTGACTGTCCCCCACGAACCAGGAGAACTCACATGATCCTCTCGATCTCAGGCGTGGTCCTGCTCGGCGTCGTCCTCTTCATCTTCTGCCGCAAGGACGGCCTGAAGCCGTTGCACGCCGTGGTGGCCCTGCTGTTCGGCTTCTATCTGGCCAGTACGGCCATTGCGCCGAGCATCAAGGCGGGCGGCGAAAGCCTGGCAGGCCTCCTCGGCGGAATCAGGTTCTGACCCACCGCACCCCATCTCCCCGACGTACCCGCCCACCCGCACACACTGGAGGCAGCAGTGGCCCGGCGCCCCCTTCCCCACATCCTGAGGAACGGCGGCATCCAGCTCGCCCGGAGCCGGGAGCTGGCCCGGACGGCTGCCGACAGCGCCACGGACGTCCTCCATCCGCTCATCACGATCACGCGCGGACTGCGCCGGCTCGCCTCGGCCGGGCGGCGCAGGTGGCTCGCCACCCCCAAGGAGCGGCGCGGAACGCTGTTCTTCCTGGTGACATCGGTGGTCCTGGTCGTGGCGCTCCTCCCCTACGGCCCCCTGCTCGCCGTCATCACCCTGATGGCGGCGGCGGCCTGGCAGGGCCGGGACCGCGCCTCGGCCGCGTCCGACGGGCCCGACGAGTCACAGATCCAGCGCCTGAGGTCGCTGTACGAAGCCCTGGTGCCGTACTTCTCGTCCGCCGGGGACCCGGACCCCCTCTACACCCACGGCGGCGCGTGGGAGAACGCCTTCCCCGAGTACGAGTTCGACGGCACCGGCCGCATCACCCACCTGCTGATCAGCTATCCCGCGTACTACACCGACGGCGAACCGGAGTCCCGCGCCCGGATCGAGCACCTGCTCGCCGCCAAGTCGGGGCGCGGCCGCGAATACCACTTCGCCTGGGACGAGGAGGGCAACCAGCTCACGGTCCGCGTCCTAGCCCCGCTGCCCGCCGACATCGCCGCCCAGCGCTTCGTCACGTCCCCCGGCGAGACGGTCCTCGGTTTCACCGATCCCACCCGGGTGCGGCGGACCCTGCCGCTCACCCACGGCAAGGAACAGCGCGACGTTCCCCCCGTCGTCTGGCGCACCGGCATCCGCTCCGCCGAGCCCCATCTGCTGGCGGCCGGGCACCCCGGCAGCGGTACCTCCACGCTGTTGCGCTCCGTCGCACTGCAGGCACTGGTCCACGGCGATGTGATGATCATCGACGGCGGCGGCACCGGGGAGTACGCGTGCCTCACCGGCCGGGACGGCGTGCTCTCCGTCGAGTGCGGCCTGGCGGGGGTCCTGGCAAGTCTTCGGTGGGCCGCGCACGAGACGGAGCGCCGCCTGATCGTCACCAACCGGGCCCACCAGGCGGGCGACCCGCCGCCCGCGGACACCAGGCGGCCGCTCTGGATCCTGCTGGACCGCCCGAGCGCGTTCACGCACCTCGCCGCCGCGGACGGCCGCGAGGACCCCCAGTCGCTGCTCCAGGTCCCGCTGCGGCACGGCCGCCCGGTGAACGTCACGGTGGTCGTCGCCGATCAGCTCGACAGCATGGAGGCCCTCACCGACGCGGTACGGCAGCACACCCGCGCGCGCGTCGTCCTCGGACCCGCGACACCGGAGCAGGTTGCGGCCGTCCTGGGCGCTCCCCCGCACACCACACCCGTCGAACACGTCCCCCCGGGTCGCGGCTACGCCCGTCTGGGCACGGGCCCGGTTCACCGGATCCAGGTGCCGGCCACGCCGAACCCGTACGACGACGCGACCAGCGACGCCCACCGGCAGGCGGTACTCGACCTGCTCCCGGCCCGGACGACTCCGGCGGACGCGGAAACGGAGGCGCGGGCGCCCGAGCGCACACGGCCGGTACCCGGCCTCCTGTCCAAGGCACCTGCCGACGGGACCTCCGTGAACACCGCCCCGGCGATGACCGACCGGCACACCGAGGACAACGTGCCCGCGGAGGCGGCCGTCGCCGAATCCTCCTGACCGCCCACCGCCGGCCGCCCTCGAACACCGCGTGCAGGCGCCGCCCGTCCGCCGTGGCTACGCCACGAAGGAGCGCGGCACCTCCGCCCCCGACGTCCCGCCGGTCTCGACGATCCGTGCCGCCGCGGCCAGCCGTACCGCCGCCTCCTCCGCCACCGCGCCGCCCACGGTGAACGGCAGGCGCACATATCCCTCGAACGCCCCGTCGACCCCGAAGCGCGGCCCCGACGGCGCCCGCACCCCGACCCGCTCCCCCGCCTCGGCGATCCGCGACCCCGAGAGCCCACCGGTACGCACCCACAGGGTGAGCCCGCCGCGCGGGACCTCGAACTCCCAGTCGGGCAGCTCCCGGCGCACCGCGTCGACCAGCGCGTCCCGGTTCTCCCGGGCCTGCGCCCGTCGGATCTCCACGGCCCGCTCCCAGCCGTCCGTGCCGAACAGCCAGTTCACCGCGAGCTGTTCCAGCACGGGCGTGCCCAGGTCGGCATACGCGCGCGCCGCGACGAGACCGCGGATCACGTCGGGGGCCGCGCGCACCCAGCCGATACGCAGACCGGCCCAGAACGCCTTGCTCGCCGAGCCGACCGTGATCACCGTGGAGCCGGCCGGGTCGAAGGCGCAGACGGGGCGCGGCATCTCCACATCCGGATCGAGCCAGAGCTCGCTCATGGTCTCGTCGGCGACCAGCACCGTCCCCGCCGAGCGCGCCGCCTCCACCAGCCGGCGGCGCTGGTCCTCGTCGGCGAGCGCACCGGTCGGGTTGTGGAAGTCCGCGACGACGTACGCGATGCGCGGCGCCGCTTCCCGCAGCACCTGCCGCCAGTGGTCCAGGTCCCAGCCGGCCAGCCCCTCCGCCATGGCGACGGGGACCAGCCGGGCCCCGGCCTCCCGCATCAGCTGGAGGATGTTGGCGTAGGACGGCGACTCGACGGCGATGCGCTCGCCACGGCCTCCGAAACGGTGGCAGATGGCGTCGATGGCACCCATCGCCCCGGTCGTCACCATGATCTGCTCGGGCATGGTCGGGATGCCCCGCGCGGTGTACCGGTCGGCGATCGTCGCGCGCAGCGCCGGCAGTCCGGCCGGGTAGTCGCCGTGGGTGTGCGCATAGGGCGGCAGTTCCTCGAGGGCGCCCTGTACGGCGCGGGTGAGCCAGGGTTCGGGCGCGGGCAGGGCGGCGCAGCCGAGGTCGATCACCGAGCCGAGGGCCTCGGGGGGCAGCGGTTCCAGTCCCCGCGCGGGCACCGGGTTTCCGGCCGGCACGGCGGTCCAGCTGCCGGCGCCGCGTCGTGACTCCAGGAAGCCCTCGCCGCGCAGCGCCTCGTAGGCGGCGGCGACGGTGGTGCGGCTGACGGACAGGGCCAGGGCCAGTTCCCGCTCGGCGGGCAGCCGGGCGGCCACCGGGACGCGCCCCTCGAGCACCAGCAGCCGGATCCCGTCGGCCAGGGCACGATAGGCGGGCGGGCGGCGGGTGCCGGGTCCGGCCGACCGGTCCTGCTGGGAGCTGAGCAGCCGGGCGAGCTGCGCCGCACCCACCGCCGAGGTCCACTGCGCCATCTGAATCAGTCCACCTTCCTCGAATTGGCCATGGATGGCATCTCCCTCCCTGCCACAGGGTGTCACGGGTCAGTCCACTTCCACCATGGGGGTATGCCTTGTCCAGCCGATCGCCCCGGCGCGGGCATCTCGCACGGCGCCTGTTCCAGCTCTACACCGGACTGGCGCTGTACGGCGCGAGCTCGGCCCTGCTGGTCAGGTCCGGACTCGGTCTGGAGCCGTGGAACGTGCTGCACCAGGGCCTGTCCGAGCGGACGGGCCTGTCGATGGGCCTGGTGGTGACCCTCCTGGGCGCGGCGGTGCTGCTGCTGTGGATCCCCCTGCGCCAGCGCCCGGGCCTCGGCACGGTCTCCAACGTCCTGGTGATCGGCGCTGCCATGGACTCGACCCTGGCCGTGGTGCCCGAGGCGCACGGCATGGCCCTCCGCGTGCTGATGACGGTCTCCGGCATCGTGCTGAACGGCGCGGCGACCGGGCTGTACATCGCGGCGCGCTTCGGGCCGGGCCCGCGCGACGGGCTGATGACGGGACTGAATCAGCGCACGGGGGCGTCGATCCGGCTGGTGCGCACGGCCATCGAGGTCACGGTGGTCGCCACGGGCTTCGTCCTCGGCGGCACCGTGGGCGTGGCGACCCTCCTGTACGCGGTGACGATCGGCCCGCTCGCCCAGCTCTTCCTGCGGGTGTTCGCCGTCCCCTCGGCATCCGCCGGCCCCGCGGTCGTCGCCACCGGTCAACCGCACGGGGTGATACTGCGTCCGTGACCTCACGGATACGCCACCCCTACCTCGACCATCCCGGCCCGATCGCGTTCGCCCACCGCGGCGGGGCGGCGAACGGACTGGAGAACACCGTGCGCCAGTTCCGGTGTGCCGTCGAGGCGGGTTACCGCTACATCGAGACGGACGTCCATGTCACGCGGGACGGCCGGCTCGTCGCGTTCCACGACGCGACCCTGGACCGGGTGACGGACGGGGCGGGCCGGATCGCCGACCTGCCGTGGCGGGAGGTGCGGCACGCGCGCGTGGCGGGCCAGGAGCCGGTACCCCTCTTCGAGGAGCTGCTGGCCGCCTTCCCCGAGGTGCGGTGGAACGTCGACGTCAAGGCCGAGCCGGCTCTCCTGCCCTTCCTGGAGCTGGTCGAGCGGACGGACGCCTGGGACCGGGTCTGCCTCGGCTCCTTCTCCGAGGCCCGCGTGGTACGCGCCCAGCGACTGGCCGGGCCCCGCCTCGCGACCTCGTACGGCACGCGGGGGGTGCTGAATCTGCGGCTGCGCTCGTGGGGGCTGCCGGCCGCGGTGCGCCGGTCGGCCGTCGCCGCCCAGGTTCCGGAGGCCCAGTCCGGCGTCCCGGTGGTGGACCACCGCTTCGTGCGCACCGCACACGCGCGCGGGCTCCAGGTACACGTGTGGACGGTCAACGAACCCGAGCGGATGCACCGGCTCCTGGACCTGGGGGTGGATGGCATCATGACCGATCGCATCGACATACTGCGTACGGTCATGGAGGACCGCGGCCTGTGGGTCTGAGACCCCGCCCGGCCACTGAGCGCGTTCACGGGGAAGCGAGGGCACGGGTGGGCGACGACACCGTGCGATCACCGGCAGCGGACGAGGCGGCCGGCCGACGGTACGAGCAGCGCGGCTGGTACTTCTACGACTGGGCGTGCTCCGTGTACTCCACGAGCGTTCTCACGGTGTTCCTCGGCCCCTATCTGACGTCGGTCGCCGAGGCCGCGGCGGACGCGGACGGGTTCGTTCATCCGTTCGGCGTTCCGGTGCGCGCCGGGTCGTTCTTCGCGTACTCGGTGTCCCTGTCGGTGATCCTGGCGGTGCTCGTGATGCCGCTGGTGGGCGCCGCCGCCGACCGCACCGGCCGCAAGAAGCCGCTCCTCGCGGCCGCCGCCTACACGGGTGCCGCCGCCACGGCGTGCATGTTCCTCCTCGACGGCGAGCGCTATCTGCTGGGTGGCGCCCTGCTGGTCGTGGCGAACGCGGCGCAGTCCGTGGCGATGATGCTCTACAACTCCTACCTGCCGCAGATCGCCACTCCCCAGGAACGCGACGCGGTCTCCTCACGGGGCTGGGCCTTCGGCTACGCGGCGGGCGCCCTGGTCCTCGTCGCCAACCTGATCCTCTACTCCGCCCATGACGGTTTCGGACTCTCCGAGGGCATGGCGGTCCGCATCTGCCTGGCGTCGGCCGGTCTGTGGTGGGGCGCCTTCGCCCTGGTGCCGCTGCGGCGGCTGCGCGACCGCCGCGCCCCCGTGCGGGAGGCGTCGTCCGCCCTGTCCGGTTTCCGGCAGCTCGCGGCGACCGTCCGCGACATGCGGCGCCACCCGCTCACGCTCGCCTTCCTGCTGGCGTACCTGGTCTACAACGACGGCATCCAGACGGTGATCTCACAGGCCTCGGTCTACGGCTCGAAGGAGCTGGGGCTCGGGCAGTCCACGCTCATCGTCGCCGTGCTGCTGGTCCAGGTACTGGCGGTGGTCGGCGCGCTGGCGCTGGGCCGGCTGGCCCGGATCCACGGGGCGAAGCGCACGATCCTCGGCTCACTGGTCGCCTGGACGCTGACGCTGGCCGCCGGGTACTTCCTGCCCGCCGGGGAGCCGGTGTGGTTCTTCGTTCTGGCCGCCGGGATCGGCCTGGTCCTCGGCGGCAGCCAGGCCCTGTCCCGATCGCTGTTCTCCCACCTCGTGCCGCCCGGCAAAGAGGCCGAGTACTTCTCGGCGTACGAGCTGAGCGATCGCGGGATGAGCTGGCTCGGTCCGCTGCTGTTCGGGCTCACCTACCAGCTCACGGGCAGCTACCGGGACGCGATCATCTCGCTGGTGGCCTTCTTCGTCCTCGGTTTCGCGCTGCTCGCGCGGGTTCCGGTGCGCCGGGCGGTCGCCGCCGCGGGGAATCCCGTTCCGGAGAAGATTTAGCACTCGGCGCGAAAGGGCTGTAGTGTACGCGTTTGGCCTGCCAGGTGTACCGTTACTGCGCGTCAAAGACACCGAAACGCTGTGTTGCATCTGTCATTAGATGTGACAAACCGGGCGCCGGTGGGTACTGCACTGGTTGACAAGGCTGCGGCTACGACGGCGACACATGGCCCGGAACGGGAATCTTTACCGCCGACCGGACGTTGACCGGATGACGACGACAGCGACACCTGTCCTGTGGGCGACAAGCCCGGGAGGCACGATTCATGAGTGAGCGAGCTCTTCGCGGCACGCGCCTCGTGGTGACCAGCTACGAGACGGACCGCGGCATCGACCTGGCACCGCGCCAGGCCGTGGAGTACGCATGCGAGAAGGGGCACCGCTTCGAGATGCCCTTCTCGGTCGAGGCGGAGATCCCGCCGGAGTGGGAGTGCAAGGTCTGCGGTGCCCAGGCACTCCTGGTTGACGGCGACGGCCCCGAGGAGAAGAAGGCCAAGCCCGCGCGTACGCATTGGGACATGCTGATGGAGCGACGCACCCGTGAGGAACTCGAAGAGGTCCTCGAGGAGCGTCTCGCCGTTCTGCGCTCCGGTGCGATGAACATCGCGGTTCACCCCCGGGACAGCCGAAAGTCGGCTTGAGCCCGACGGAGGATCGGACGGGAGCACAGCGCACAGCAGCACACAGGACCGCGGGCGCCGTACCACTGTGACCCCAGCAGGAAAGCCCACTTGACCCCGTCCTGCCGCCGGGACGACGAGACGACGGGACGACAGGGCGACGGACTGAAGAGAACGGACTGA
>NZ_JBFAKH010000070.1:0-40698 GCF_040655635.1 Streptomyces sp. NPDC050388 | reverse complement strand
TCTACGAGGGCACCAACCAGGTCCAGCGCATCGTCATGGCCCGCAACCTGCCGTGACGGCGGGTTGCGCCCCTCCTGTGGTGCTCATGGGGCGGCAGGCGTAGGACGGAGGGGCGGGGGAGGAATCCGGCCCTCGCCGCCCCGGGAGGAATCATGACCCAGCAGTCTGCCGCCACGACCCCGATGAGCAAGGAGATGCAGGACTGCGTCAACGCGTGCATGTCCTGCCACAGCATCTGCGAGGAGACCATGAGCTCCTGTCTGCAGATGACCGACCAGGCCCCCACGCAGATCATGCGGGCGCTCATGGACTGCTCCGAGATGACCCGCATGTGCGCCGACATGATGATGCGCCGCTCGCCGCTCGCCGCCGAGATGTGCGCGATGTGCGCCAAGGCCTGTGACCTGTGCGCCGAGGCGTGCATGTCCATGCCGGACGACGAGCGGATGACGCGCTGCGCGGAGTCCTGTCGCCGGTGTGCCGAGTCCTGCCGTGCCATGGCGGGCGCCACGATGTGACACCGCCCGGCACAGCCGCCGGACACAGCCGAGGGCGCCGTTCGCCGGTGCCCTCGGCCCGTTGTGGGGTCAGTTGCCCTTGACGGTGACCTTCTCGTCGTTGTTCAGCTGGGTCACCAGCTGCTTGACCTTCGCCTTGTCCCAGAGCAGGTTGCCGCCGGAGGAACCCGCGATGGGCATGTTCATGGAGGTGCCGTCGCCGCCGCTGACGCCCTTCATCGCCCAGAACATGCCGGCCAGGTCGAACAGGCCCATCTCCTCGTCGACGATCAGGGAGTCCAGGCCCGCGCCCATGGTCGGGTACAGCTTGAACGGGTTCAGGACCGTGCTCGGCGTCGCCACCTGGCTCGAGAGGGCGGAGAGGAACTTCTGCTGGTTCTTCGTACGGTCCAGGTCGGAGCCGGCCAGCGCGTACCGGGTGCGGACGAAGGCGAGGGCCTCCTCGCCGTTCAGGGTCTGCTTGCCCTTCTTGAAGTCGGCGCCGGACTTGGTGTCCTTGATGTCCTGCGGTATGTCCATCTCCACGCCGCCGACCGCGTCCACGATGTTCGCGAAGCCGGCGAAGCCGATCTCCACGTAGTGGTCGATGTGCAGGCCCGTGTTGAACTCGACCGTGCGGACCAGGAGTTCGGGGCCGTCCTCCGCGTACGCGGCGTTCAGCTTCACCTGCCGGCCCGTGCCCTGGAACGTCTTGCCGGACTCGGAGCCCTTGAAGGTGGGTATCTCCACGTTCGAGTCGCGGGGCAGCGAGATCAGGGTGGGACCGTTGCTGCCGGTGTGCAGGATCATCATCGAGTCCGTGCGCTTGCCCTCGGCGGACCCGGTGCGCAGCTTCTTCTTCTGCTCGTCGGTCAGCCCGGCCCGGCTGTCGGAGCCGACGATCAGGTAGTTCGTGCCCTCGCCCGCCTCCGGCCGGTCGATGACGATGGACAGGTCGACCTCGCGGTTGAGCTTGGAGTCGGCCCAGAAGTAGGTGCCGACGGTCGTCACGACCAGCAGCGTCGCGACCGTGATCGCCGTCAGCTTGATGCGACGGCGCCAGTCCGGCGCGGGACCGCTCGCGTAACGGCCGTCGTCGCCCGGTCCGCCGTGGCCGCCCCCGGCGGGGGACCCGTAGACCTGGCCGGTGTTGTAACCGCTGTCGTAGCCGCCGTGCCCGCGGCCGTCCACGTACGACGCCTGCGGCGGCACTCCGCGGCCGTACGCCCCCTGGCCGGGCGGGACCGCCGAGCCGCGGCGGACCTGTCGCATGACGCGGGCGCTCTCGGGCTGCGCGCTCCCGCTTCCGCGTCCGTAGCGGGCGCCGCGGTCGTCCTGGGGCCATGCCTCGGGCCAGTTAGTCATGCGCAACAGTGTGCAGGTCCGGGCCGCGTGCCGTACCAGTCACCGGGAAATAACAGCAGCGCTGTTGCCAAGCTGACACAAATTCCCCGGATGCGACCTCGGCATAAGGTGGAGGCCATGACAGATCAGGCTCCAGCCGCACCCACGGAGAGTCCCGACATCCCGGGCAAGCCCACCTCGGCGTCGCGGACGACCCTCAGCCACATCATGACCCACAACGACACCAACCTGCTGGGTACGGTGCACGGCGGCGTGATCATGAAACTGGTCGACGACGCGGCGGGCGCGGTCGCCGGCCGCCACTCCGGAGGACCCGCCGTCACCGCCTCCATGGACGAGATGGCCTTCCTGGAGCCGGTCCGCGTCGGCGACCTGGTCCATGTGAAGGCCCAGGTCAACTGGGCCGGCCGGACGTCCATGGAGATCGGCGTGCGGGTCCTGGCCGAGCGCTGGAACGAGTCCGCCCCGCCCACCCAGGTCGGCTCCGCCTACCTCGTCTTCGCGGCCGTCGACGCCGACGGCAAGCCGCGCCGGGTGCCGCCGGTGATACCGGAGACCGAGCGGGACCGGCGCCGCAGCCAGGAGGCCCAGATCCGCCGCACCCACCGCCTGGCCCGTCGCCGCGCCATCATGGAGCTGCGCGAGAAGCGGGCGGCGGACGGGATCTCCGACTGACCTGACTGACCTGACTGACTCGAGCGACCCGGCCGATCCGACCGGTCCCACGTCCCGCGTGCCCGCTTCCCGCGGCCCCGCGCACCTCCGTCGCGGTCCTACGAGCACCCTGCCTCGTCGCCCCGCACCACTCCGAACTCGTCCTTCCCGGGGTCCTCGGCCCGGACCTTGCGGACCTTCTCGAAGTCGCTGCCGGCGATCACCTTCAGGGTGGCGCCCTGGCCCTTCACCGCACGCAGTTCACTGCCCGGCAGGGCTGCGGCGAGGGACTTCGCGGAGCGGTCCCAGCGGGGATCGTGGGCGACGACGGTCCGCCGTACGGAGCGGTCCGCCGCGTTGACGGGGGCGCGGGTGGTGTTGAAGCCGGTCGCCGCGAGTGCCGCGTCCACGCGGCGGCCGAGCCCCTGGATCCCGGTGCCGTTCTCGACCTGGACGTGGATCTGCCGGGGGTCCACCGGGACGCGCAGCGCCGCGTCGGGCGAGGAGTGCGTGGAGAGCGGCTTGTCCTCGCGCAGCGCCTCGAAGATGCGCTGCGACTTCTCGGGGTGCCACTTCAGGGTCGAGCCGAGGCCCTCGACCGCGACCCCCGTCCTCGCGAGCGGCACGGTGGTGAACTCGGAGGAGGAGGGCGAGAAGTTCCGCATCGCCCGCCCCAGGTCCAGCAGTTCGTCGGTGCCGAAGCCCTTGTCGGCGCGGACCGAACCGAGCACCGCGCGGGTCACGTCCCGGAACTTCATCGGGTTCAGCAGGACCCCGGAGGACGTGGCCCGGTCCACCAGCGCCGCCATGAAGCGCTGCTGGCGTTTCATCCGGCCGAGGTCGGCGGCGCCGTCGACGTACCGGGCGCGTACGTACTGCAGGGCCTCGCCGCCCCGCAGGGTGTGCCGGCCGGCGGGCAGGTCGAGGCCGGTGTGGCTGTCCTTCAGCGGTTCGGTGGTGCACAGCTCGACACCGCCGACCACGTCGACGGTCTTCATGAAGCTGGTGAAATCGAGCTCCAGGTAGTGGTCGATCTTCACCCGGGTCATCTTCTCCACCGTGCGCACGGTCAGCTGCGGCCCGCCCTCCGCGTACGCCGCGTTCAGTTTGACGGGGTGCCCCTCGTGCTCCTCGCCGCTCACCCGGTCGGTGTGCGGGGGCGTCATGGCGTACGAGTCGCGCGGCAGGCTGACGACGCTGGCCCGCTCCCGGTCCTCCGAGATGTGCACGATCATGATGGTGTCGGTGCAGTTGCAGGGCGCCCCGCCGAGCCGGTACTTCCGCCGCTGCTCCTCGTCGAGCTTCTCGCGGCCGTCCGTGCCGACGAGGAGGACGTTCATGCCGTGGCCCGCCTCGGGACGGTTCTTCATGTCCCGGAACGGGTCGACCCGGTCGATCCCCGAGTCGAGGCTGGTGACCACCGCGTGCCCGATCCCGGCGGAGGCGAGCACCACGACCGACAGCGTGGTCACCGCCCGCATGCCCCAGCGGGGCTTCCGGCGCCCCACCGGTCTCGGCCCGCCCCGGCCGGGCGGTCGCGGACGGCGCTGCGGCCCGGTGCGGGGGCGCGGGCGGGGGCGGGGGGACGGTGGCTGCGGGGGCAAAAGGAGGACACCTCCGGACGAGGGCCGTACGAGGGCCGCGGGACCGTACGGGGCCGTACGGAGCCGTGCCCGGGATCCCGAGCACCGTAGGCCGATACGATCTGCGGCCCGGCGCAGCCGCACCCGGCGCGCGCAGCGCTGTCCCCCGTTCGCGGTAACGTGAGGCCCCTATGAACGCCAATCCCGACGTGCGGCACCCCGCCGTTTCCGTGATCATGCCCGTCCTCAACGAGGAAAGGTATCTGCGTGGCGCCGTCCACGCGATCCTCGCCCAGGAGTACGCCGGCGAGATGGAGGTCGTGATCGCCCTCGGTCCGTCCACGGACCGCACGGACGAGATCGCCGCCGAACTCGTGGCCGAGGACCCGCGGGTGCGTACCGTGCCCAACCCGACCGGTCGCACCCCGGCCGCCCTCAACGCGGCGATCAAGGCCTCGCGCCATCCGGTCGTGGTCCGCGTCGACGGGCACGGGATGCTCTCGCCGGGCTACATCACCACCGCGGTACGGCTCCTCGAGGAGACCGGCGCGCAGAACGTCGGCGGCATCATGCACGCCGAGGGGGAGAACGACTGGGAGCGCGCGGTCGCCGCCGCGATGACCTCGCGGATAGGCGTCGGCAACGCGGCCTTCCACACCGGTGGCGCGGCGGGCCCCGCCGAGACCGTCTACCTCGGGGTGTTCCGGCGCGAGGCGCTGGAGCGGCAGGGCGGCTACAACGTGGAGTTCATCCGCGCCCAGGACTGGGAGCTGAACTTCCGTATCCGCGAGGCCGGTGGGCTGGTCTGGTTCTCGCCGGAGCTGAAGGTGTCGTACCGGCCCCGGCCGAGCGTGCGGGCGCTGGCCAAGCAGTACAAGGACTACGGCCGTTGGCGGCACGTCGTCGCCCGCTACCACTCCGGTTCCATCAACCTGCGGTACCTGGCCCCGCCGGCCGCGGTGTGCGCGATCGCGGCCGGAACCGTGGTGGGCGCGGCGCTCACGCCGTGGGGCTTCGTGGTGCCCGGCGGGTACCTCGCGGCGATCGTGCTGGGCTCCGTACCCGCCGGCAAGGGGCTGCCGCTGAAGGCGCGGCTGCGGATACCGGTGGCGCTGGGCACCATGCACATGTCGTGGGGCTGGGGCTTCCTGACCAGCCCGCGCTCGCTCGCGAAGAAGGTCATCGCCTCCCGTCGGCCCGCGGTCCACGCGGACGCCCCTGCCACCTGACCCGCCTTCACCGCGGACACCGCAGGGCCCCTTCCCGCGCGCGGGAAGGGGCCCTGCCGTGTCAGGACCAGGTGAACGCCGGATTGACCTTCATGCAGGCCGTGTCGTCCGCGCCGTTGAGGGCCTCGGCCGACTCGGGGGTGGTGTCGTCCTGTTCGGGGGCCTCGTACGTCGTCCCCTCACGCCAGTCGGCGCCCACGACGAGCGTGACCCCGGAGACGTCGGTGGACCGCCGCACCGCACTCTCCGGAATGCCCAGGACCTCGGCGACGCGATGCGCGTCGCCCTCCAGGTCGGCGCTCGGGTACTGCACCACCGTCCGCTCCCTGCCGAGGGAACCGGCGGTACCGGCGAACGCACCGGTGAAGCCCTTCTCCCGCAGGATTCCGGTCACGGTGCTCGCGCGGTCGGGCGCCGCGGCCAGGGCGTCGGTGCGGGTGCCGTTGACGACCTGGACCGCGATCCGGGCGTCGGGGGCGGCCGGTTCGGTGGACGTGGCCTTCTCCTCGGCCTCCGTCGGCTTCTCGTCCTTGCCGTCCAGCGCGATGTCCTCGCGGACCAGCCGGAAGAGCTGCTCGGCGTCCTCGGTCGGCTCCACCCGGGCGCCCACGTACCGGTTCGGCATCGTGGTCATGGTGACGCGCTCCGGCTCCACCTTGCGCAGCTCGGTGCTGAGGTCGTACAGCTTCTTGACGGTGTCGAGGCCGGGGTCGACGGTGAGCGCCCGGGTGGCCTCCTCGGCCAGCCTGCGCAGCTTGTTGGGGCTGCTCAGGGTGGCGTTCTCCCGCAGTTCCCGGACCAGTGAGTTCATGTACATGTGCTGGGCCTTGGCGCGGGCGAGGTCGCTGCCGTCCCCGAAGCCGTAGCGCGTACGCAGCCACTGCAGGGCCTGCTTGCCCTTGACCGGGTGGGTGCCCTCGGGCAGCTTCAGCCCGGAGCCGTGGCCCTTGCTGTCGCGGGAGAGGATGTTGGCGTCCACGCACACCGGGACACCGCCGACGGCGTCCGCCATGGCGACCACGCCGGCGAAGTCGACCATGACGAAGTGGTCGATGTGGATGCCGGTGAGCTCCTGCCAGGTGGCCACGGTGCAGCCCGGACCGCCGTGCCCGAGGCTCTGGTTGGTCATGGTCCGCCCCTTGCTCGCCTCGTACACGGTCCCGTCTTCGGGGTCGGTGCACTGGGGGATCTGGACGAGGGTGTCGCGGGGCATGCTGATCACGGACATGTTGGTCCGGTCGGCGGACAGGTGCAGCAGCATCTGCACATCGGCCAGCGGTGTCGAGCCGAACGTCTCCCGGGCGCCGCCGAGTTGCTGGTTCTCCTCGCTGTCCCGTGCGTCGGAGCCGATCAGCAGGATGTTCAACGGGGTCTGTCCGGCGGCGTTCGGCGTCGGCTCGGCGACCTTGTGGTCGCCCAGGTTCAGCGGGTTCTGCTTGATGTTGCCGTTCAGGTGCCGGTAGTAGACGTAGCCGGCTCCGGCCGAGCCGATGAGGAGCAGCGCGAGGACCGCCGCGAACCACTTGAGCACCCGGCGCCGCGGGCGGTGGCCGCCGTCCGCGCCGGACGCCGGTATGTCCCCGCCGTCGCCGTCGGACGCTTTGTCGGCCGGGCCGCCGGCCGAGCCGTCCTCCGGCTCACGCCGGTCGTCGCGGAGTGTCCTCCGTGCGGCGCTCTGCGTCACTGCCGCCGTCCTCCCCACCCCTGGTACTCCTCGCGTCATGGAACAAGGCCCGTCCTGCGTTGTGTTAGACGCACGAAGGGCCCGTCAGTTGCGCGCGGAGCGCAACCGATTCAACAACTTTTGGTGAGGGTTCGCACTCGCTCGGCTGAACGTCAGCTCGCGCACTCCACCTTGTCGGCCGTGGACTTCTCCACGTCCGGCGCCCCGGCCGCGGAGCCGTCGAGCTGTGCCCCGGCGTCCGTGAAGTCCTCGCCGAGGGTCAGTGTCATGGTGGGCAGTCCCTGGGCGTTGGTGGCGCTCTTGCCGGGTTTCATCCCGGAGCCGGACAGGCCGAGGATGTCGGCGAGGCGGCGGGCCTGGTCGGCCTGGTCGGGCGCGTACTCGAGGGTGGTCTTCTTCAGTGTCTTCGGGGCGTTGCCGGCGTTCTCCGACTTGCTGACGCCCTCCTCGAGCTGGAGCCGGTTGAGCATGTCCTGGGCGCTGCCCGACGGGGCGCCGCCGTTGAAGACCCGCACCCGGACCTCGGAGGCCTCTGCTTTGGGGCCCTTGAGGCGGGCGGCGACGGCGGTCTTCTTCTCCTTCTTCTCCTGCTGCTCGACCTCGGTCAGCGACACGTCGTTCGCGATCGCCGCGAAGAGCTGGGGTGCCTTGGCCTCGTCGAGGACGACGGTGGCCTTCACCGTCTCCGCGGGGTTGTCCCTCACCGGGACCGTGGTGAAGGAGATGTTCTTCGTCGGTACTTTCTTCAGCTCCAGGGCGACGTCCTTGAGCGTGCTCACCTTGCCGATACCGGTGTCCACGGTCAGCGCGTCGGTGGCGGCCTCGGCCAGCTTCACCAGCCTGGTGGGACTGGTGAGGGTGTCGCTGGAGGACATCTTGCGCATCAGCGAGGCCAGGAAGTGCTGCTGCACCTTGATCCGGTCGAGGTCGCCCTCGTTGCCGAAGCTGTGCCGGGTACGGACGAAGGCGAGGGCGTCCTCGCCCGCCACCGTCGACTCGCCCGCCGGCAGCTTCAGCTTCGACTGCTTGTCGTCGACGGCGTGTTCCAGGCACACCTTGACGCCGTCGACCGCCGTGGTGAGGGTCTTGACCGCGTTGAAGTCGGCCATCATGAAATGGTCGACGGAGATGCCGGTGGCCTCCTCCACGGTGCGCATCGTGCAGCCCGGGTCCCGGCCGCCCTCGCCGAGGCTGCGGTTGAACCGGGCGCCCTGCAGCCCCGGGATCACCTTCTCCGTCCCGTCCTCCAGCTTCGTCGGGCAGTCGGGGATGTCGACGATGAGGTCGCGCGGGATGCTGAGCGCGGTGGCGTTGGTGCGGTCCTCGGAGACGTGCAGCAGGATCGTGGTGTCCGCGTGTCCGGCGCTGTTCTTGTCGCCGTAGCCCTCGTTGCCGGAGCCGGTGCGCTTGTCGGTGCCGAGGACCAGGATGTTGAAGGCCTCGTCCTTGCTGAAGTTGCTCGAGCCCGCGTCGCCGACGTCGGTCGTGTGGACGTTGCCTTCGAGGTGCTTCAGGTAGACGTAGCCGGCCGTGCCGGTGGCGAGCACCACGAACGCCATCGTCCCGCCCGCCCACAGCAGGGCCTTCCTCGCCCTCGGCCTCCGCTGCGCCGGCCGGTCGCCGCGCCGTCCGGGCGGCGCCTCGGGGGCACCGCGCCGCCGCGGAGGCGGGACCTCACGGCCGGGCGCCCGGGTGCGGCCGGGCGCGGCATCGTACGCGTGGTGGCCGCTGTGGCGGGGGCCCGGGACGGGTGACTGCGGTGCGGAGGGGCCCAGTCGCAGTTCGTATTCACCGGTGGCCGGGTTGAGTATCCATTGGTCTGCGGGGTCGACGTTGTCCGCCCGCCCACGGCTCTGCGCGTCCACGCTCGTCCGAATCCTCCGTCCGGGCCACGCGGCATCCTCCCCCTCCAGAGGGTGTCCGCGCGTACTGGTCACCACCGTGCGCGACGCCAGGACGGTCCTCGCGGCCGGGGCACTGGAGCGTTCACATTAGCCGCCCGCCTGAGCGAGAAGTGGCTTCAGTGACGAATTCCTCGTCTCCAGAACGGGGCAAACCGCCCTATTGGGTGGGGAAATGGCGCTGTCGGCTCCCTGCCTGCCGTAGGACCCGCCCTACAGGGGCACCCGGTGGCCTGCCCGGCAGGTCACTCGGCGCACTCGACCTTGTCCGCCGTGGACGCGTCCTTGACGACTTCGTCCGGCGCCTTGGACGGAGTCGTCAAGGATATGCCCGCACCCTTGAAGTCCTCGCCGAGGGTCAGTGTCATGGTGGGCAGTCCCTGGGCGTTGGTGGCGCTCTTGCCGGGCTTCATTCCGGATCCGGACAGGCCGAGGATGTCGGCGAGGCGGCGGGCCTGGTCGGCCTGGTCGGGCGCGTACTCGAGGGTGGTCTTCTTCAGCGTCTCCGGGGCGTTCCCGGCGTTCTCCGACTTGCTGACGCCCTCCTCGAGCTGGAGCCAGTTGAGCATGTCCTGGGCGCTGCCCGACGGGGCGCCGCCGTTGAAGACCTGCACCCGCACCTCGGAGGCCTCTGCTTTGGGGCCCTTGAGGCGGGCGGCGACGGCGGCCTTCTCCTTCTTCTCCTGCTGCTTGACCTCGGTGAACGACACGTCGTTCTTGATCAGGTCGAACACCTGAGACGCCTTGGCCTCGTCGAGGACGACGGTCGCCTTCACCGTCTCCGCGGGGTTGTCCTTCACCGGCAGCGTGGTGAACGTCAGGTTCTTGACGTTGAGCTTGCCCAACTCCAGACCGAGGTCCTTCAGCTTGTTGATGCTGTCCAGCTGGGAGTCGACGGTGAGTGCCTCGGTGCCCGCCTCCGCCAGCTTGATCATCTTCGACGGGCTGGTGAGGGTGTCGCTGGACTTCAACTGCCGCATCAGCGCGCCGAGGAACTGCTGCTGCACCTTGATGCGGTCGAGGTCGCCCTTGTTGCCCCACGCCTTCCGGGTGCGGACGAAGGCCAGCGCCTGCTCGCCCTCGATGGTGTGGGGGCCGGCGGTCAGTTGGAGCTTGGAGTACGGGTCGTCGACGTCCTCGGCGACACAGACCTCGACCCCGCCGACCGCTGTGGTGAGCGTCTTGATCGCGTTGAAGTCCGCCACCATGAAGTTGTCCGGCTTGATCCCGGTCAGCTCGGTGACGGTCCGCATGGTACAGCTCGGTGTGCGTTCGTTCTGGCCGAGGCTGGTGTTGAAGCGGTTCCTGGTGCCCGGGATCACCTTCTGGGTCCCGTCCTCCAGCGTCGTGGGGCAGTCGGGGATGTCGACGATGAGGTCGCGCGGGATGCTGAGAGCGGTGGCGTTGGTGCGGTCCTTGGAGACGTGCAGCAGGAGCGTGGTGTCGGCGTGTCCGGCGCTGTTCTTGTCGCCGTAGCCCTCGTTGCCGGAGCCGGTGCGCTTGTCGGTGCCGATCAGCAGGATGTTGATGGCCTCGTCCTTCCGGAAGCCACCGGTGCTCGCGCCGTCGTCGGAGACGGTGTTGATGTTGTCGCTGAGGTGCTCCAGATACAGGTAGCCGCCCACGCCGGTGGCGAGCACCACGAACGCCATCGTCCCGCCCGTCCAGAGCAGGATCTTCTTCGCCTTCGACTTCTTCTTCACCGGACGGCGCCCGCGCCGGCCCGGCGGCTCCTCCGGCGCACCCCGGCGCCTGCGCGGCGACGGTGCCTCACTTTCAGCCGCCTCGGGTTCGGTCGCCCCGCGTTTGGCCGCCCTGCGGCCGGGAGGCCGCTCCGGCGCGCGTCCGGGCGCGTCGCCGCGACCACGCGGTGCGCCCGCGCCTTTGCCCGCACCCACGTCGGCGGGGCGCGGTCTACGAGGAGTGGGGACCGTCGACTGCGGTGCGGAATTGTTCAGTCGCAGTTCGTAATCGCCGGTGTCCGGGTTGAGTACCCACTGGTCTGCGGGGTCCATGTCGTTGCCCCGCCCACGGCCTTGCGCGTCCACGGTCGTTTGAGTCCTCCGTCGGTGCCACGCGGCGCCCTTCCCCTCCTGGGCGCCCGGTCGGTCACGCAGTGCGCGACTGCAGGACGAACCTCGGGTGCGCGCGCACCGGAGCGCTCACACTAACGGCACGGAATGACTTCCGGCGACGCCGGTGGCACATTCCATGTCCCTACAACTGGGCAATTCGCGCATATCCCTTGACATGACTTCGCAATCTTGGAGTCGACTGTGCGCCGGCTTTACGCGCAGCCGTCCTCGGCCGCCGTGTTCCCGGAGAATGTGGGCGTGGGGGAAGGGGACCCGGACGGTTCCGCAGATTCCTTCCGAGTGACCTTTCCGTCACTGTCCGTGCCGCTGTCGTCCGAATTCCCGGGCGGTGTGCCGGAGTCGGTTCCGGTGCCGGAGCCCTGTGCCGCCTCCTGTGCGACCGTCACCGAGGCGTCCCTGCGCAACCGCTCGAACAGCGCCTCCGCCTCGGGCTGGGCGAGTTGGTCCCGATGGGCGTCGGCGACATATGGCTCCCGCGGGACGGTGAGGAATTGCGTGTGCTCCGTGGGAATCTCGCGCAGCCCGCGGACGAGTTCGTACAAACCGCGCAGACTCGCCAGTTCCGGGTCGGTCGTCAGCGCCGAAGTGGCGGCGTCCAGAACGGGATACAGCTTCACCGGATTCAGTAGAACGTCATTGCCGCGGACCTTGTTGACGAGTGCCCCGAGGAACCGCTGCTGACGTTCCATACGGTGCGTGTCGCTGCCGTCACCGAGCGACTTGCGGGCGCGGACATAACCGAGGGCCTGTTCCCCGTTCAGCGTCACCCGGCCCGCGGGCAGTCTCAGTTTCGCCGCCTTGTCGTCGATGGGCTCGCGCAGGCACACCTCGACGCCGTCGACCGCCTCGACCATCTCCTTGAAACCGTGGAAGTCCACGACGATGTGATGGTCCACGCGAATGCCGGTGAGCTTCTCGACGGTGCGGATGGCGCAGGCCGAACCACCCCGCTGGAAGGCATGGTTGAACATCGCGAACACGGGCTCGGCACGGGTGCCGTCCCCGCGCAGGCAGCCCGGCACGGCCACCATCAGGTCACGGGGCAGGGACACGGCGGTGGCGCTGCGCCGGCCCGCCGACAGGTGCAGCAGGATCGCGGTGTCGGACCGCTCCGTCCCCGAGTCCCGGCCGTAGCGGCGGTTGTCGTCCCCGGAGCGCGAGTCCGAGCCGATCAGCAGGATGTTCCGGGCCTCCTTGACCAGCGCGGTGGGCCGTTCCTTCTCGAACCGCGTGAGTTCGGCCGCGGCCGCCTCGTCCGGCGTGATGTTCCCGTCGAGCTTCACGTACACCGCCCACCCGGTCCCGGCGGCCAGGGCGAGCAGCGTGACGAGACCGAGCCCGGTGCCCCGCACCCACCGTCGCCGCCTGCGCCGCGCCAGCCCCGTCCCGCTCGCCGAGGCCCCCGTCCCCGGCCCGAGGGCACGTCCGTCCCCCGCGCCCGCGGGGGACGCGCCTGCGGTGTCGCTCATGACCGGTCCACCCCTCACTGCGTACGGCGTGCGGTGGAAGCCGTACGTGCCGTGCGTGCCGCTGATACGACGATGACCCGGATGCGGGGCGGAGGCGGGCACTGCTGAGCCGTACGGGGGACGGGGCGCGGCGAACGGGGTGCGGCCCGGCGGGTTCGGTTCGGACGAGTCCGTCCGCGTCGAGCGGGGCCGGGGCGCGGCGAAGCCGCCCGCTAGCGGGAGATGACCGTGACCCGCTCGCTTTCGACGCGCTTGTCCAGGGCCCCGTCCCCGAGCCGGTCCAGGTGGCGGCACAACACCACCGAACCGCCGGTCGCCAGCGGCCCGTACAGGCCCGCGTGCAGTCCCTCCCACGTGTCGTACGGCAGGCCCGAGAGGATGCGCGAGCCCGGTCCGGTCAGCCCGAGGTCCGTGGCCTCCGCGCGGGCCCGTTCCACCACCTCGGCCCCGGTGAACTCCCGCCCCGCCGCGATCAGCGCCGGAGCCTCGGGGTCGACCGGCGCGTACGGCGCGAACCGGTCGCCCTGCCCCGGCACCTCCACGGCGTAGTCGGCGAAGCCCTCCGGAGGCTGCGGGAAGCGTCCCCCGAGCGGCTTGAGCGCCAGCGCGATCCGCGCGCCCGAGCACGCCCGCGCGGCCTCCAGCGAGTCCGGCCCGCTCACCACGACGTCGGCGGCCGCCGGGTCGCCGGACACGTCCGCGACCGCGCCCACCGACGCGCACGCCAGCAGCCACACGGCTGTCTGCCAGTGCGCGGGCAGCAGGAGGGACACGCGGTCGCCCGGCTCGGCGGACAGTTCGTCCTGGAGCAGGTTCGCGGTCTTGGCCACCCAGTTGGCGAAGGTGGCCACGGACAATTCGACGCGTTCGCCCGTGGCGTCGTCGTAGAAGGTCACCAGGGGGCGTCCCGGGTCCGCGGCGAGCGCGGAACCCAGCAGGTCGGCGGGGGTGCGGTCGGTGGCGTTCACCCGTGCAAGCGTACGCGGACGCGGCTGTGCGCACCGGGCGGCGGGGGCACCGGTTCGGTGGAACGGACCCCGACAGCCCGTCAATTCCCCGATGGACATATTTGTGTGACTATGTCCAAGATCAGGGGCATGCGTAGACTTCCTGCTTCCGCCATCGGTGTCACCTGCGCGACCGCTCTCGCGCTCCCCCTTGCGCCGTCCGCCGGCGCGGCGACCGCGGGACCGGGGCAGCCGACCCGGGTGGCTCCGCGTGCGGCGGTGACGGCCGGGTCCGGTACCACCGGCGGCACCGAGTCGCTGCCCCTGCAACCCCTCGACCCCGACCGTGCCTCCGGCGCCGCCACGTTCGGCCTGACCCCCCGGTCCGTAAGGAACTTCTCCCTCCTCGGCGTCGTCTGGGACGACCCCGCCGCCGCACTTCAGGGACGGGTCCAGGTCCGCACCCGCGCGGTCCGCACCGGCTCCTGGTCCGACTGGCGGGACGTCGAGGCCCACAACGCCGACCACGCGGCCGACCCCGGCACCTCCGACAGCGGGGAACGCGCCTCGAGCCGGGTCCGCGGCGCCACCGCACCGCTGTGGGTGGGTGACTCGGACGGAGTGGAGATCAGGGTCCTGGCGGAGCCCGGAAGCCCGGGGCACACCGGTACGGCCGCCGAGGACGCCGAGAACGCGGGGAACGCCGAGGACGCCGAGAACGCGGGGAACGCCGAGAACACAGCCCTGCCGCTGCCGTCCGGGATGCGCCTCGAACTCGTCGACCCCGGCGAGGGCACCCCGTCCGCAGACGGCGCGACGGGCGGCACCGGCGCGCAGCGGAAAGGAACGGTCGCGCGGCAGCGGGCGAATCCGTACGTCGGCCCGCGTCCCGACATCGTCACGCGGGCCGACTGGGGGGCGGACGAGAGCCTGCGGGCCGAGGGGTTCGTCTACACGGACGAGATCGATGCGGCCTTCGTGCACCACACCGCCTCCGGCAACGACTACACGTGCGAGGAGGCACCCTCGCTCATCCGTGGTATCTACCGCTACCACACGAAGAGCATGGGCTGGCGGGACATCGGCTACAACTTCCTCGTCGACAAGTGCGGAAAGGTCTACGAGGGCCGTGCCGGGGGAGTGGCGGAGCCGGTCCTGGGCGCCCACACTCTGGGGTTCAACTCCGACACCATGGGGGTGGCGGTTCTCGGCACGTACGACTCCACGGAACCGTCGGGCTCGGCGGTGAAGGGCGTCGCCCGGCTCACCGCGTGGAAGCTCGGGCTGTACGGCGTGGATCCGAACGCGGAGACATATCTGACGTCCGGCGGTGGCAATCTCTACGCAAAAGGAACGAAGGTACGACTGAACGTGATCTCCGGCCACCGGGACGGGTTCAACACCCTGTGCCCAGGGGGGAAGCTCTACGACCAGCTCGGCATCACCCGCTCCACGGCGGCCGGTTACCAGGGCCGCTGATCTGCGCGGAGCCGCCGGGCCGGGCCCCTTCCTGCCGGAGACACACCGTCGAAAGCGCTGTGGAACGGTCTGCATAAACTGGCCGGCCGAAAGACAGTTCGGCCGGTCCCGGCAGGAAGCAGAGACGACAGGTGACAGAAGCGATCCTCCTGGTCGGCGGCAAGGGCACGCGGTTGCGCCCGCTCACGGTGCACACACCGAAGCCCATGGTCCGGGCTGCCGGGGTGCCCTTCCTCACGCACCAGCTGGCGAGAGCGAGAGCGGCGGGCGTCGAGCACATCGTCCTGGCCACGTCCTATCTGGCCGAGGTCTTCGAACCGTACTTCGGCGACGGGTCGTCGCTGGGGCTCCACATCGAGTACGTGACGGAGGTGGAGCCGCTCGGCACGGGCGGCGCGATCCGCAACGTCGCCTCCCGGCTGCACTCCGGCCCGGACGAACCCGTGCTGATCTTCAACGGCGACATCCTCACGGGCCTGGACATCCGGGCGCTGGTGCGCACCCACGAGACGACGGGCGCGGACGTCTCGCTGCACCTGACGAAGGTGACCGACCCACGGGCGTACGGACTGGTGCCCACGGACGACACGGGCAGGGTCCTGGCGTTCCTGGAGAAGCCGCAGACGCCCGAGGAGATCGTCACCGACCAGATCAACGCGGGGGCGTACGTGTTCCGCCGCTCGGTCATCGACACGATCCCGACGGGCCGGCCGGTCTCGGTGGAGCGGGAGACGTTCCCGGGCCTGCTGTCGGCGGGGGCACACCTCCAGGGTCTGGTCGACTCCACGTACTGGCTGGACCTCGGTACCCCGGCCGCCTTCGTCCGCGGCTCCGCGGACCTGGTGCTGGGCCGCGCCCCGTCCCCGGCGGTCCCCGGCCGCTGCGGCGACCGGCTGGTCCTGCCGACGGCGACGGTGGCACCGGACGCCAAGCTGGCGGGCGGGACGGTGGTGGGCGAGGGCGCGTTCGTGGCGGAGGGCGCGCGCGTCTTCGGCAGCACGATCCTGCCGGGTGCGGTCATCGAACCCGGCGCGGTCGTCACCGACTCGCTGATCGGCACGCGCGCGCGGGTGGGGGAGCGGTCGGTCCTCACCGGGACGGTCATAGGCGACGGCGCGGTCATCGGCGCCCGCAACGAACTCCGGGACGGGGTGCGGGTGTGGTGCGACACGCGAATACCGGCGGGGGCGGTGCGGTTCTCCTCGGACGAGTAGCCGGGCGGAAACCGGCCCGGCCCGGCCCGGCCCGCCCCGGCCCGGGGCGGGGCCGGTTGAGGGCACGGACTGCTGGGGGCTCGACGACTGGGGCATCGGACGGCTGGGGGCTCGGGCCTCAGAGCCGTCCGATGTCCCAGCGCGGCCTCTTCGGGGCCCGCCGAGCCGGCGTTCTTCCGCTCAGCAGGATCAGCCGGGCCGCCCGGTGCCGCTGCCCGGCATACGGCTCCAGCAGTTCGAGCATCACCGCGTCGTCCGCGTCCCGGTCCCCGGCGAGGGCCCACCCCACGATGCCCGGCAGGTGCAGGTCCCCCACGGTCACCTCGTCCGCCGAGCCGTGACTGCGCTGCACCGTCTCCGTGGACGTCCACGGACCGATGCCCGGCACCAGCTCCAGCCGCGCCCGCGCCGCCGCCGGAGCCATCCCGGCCGCCTCCTCCAGCCGCGCGGAGACGCGCACCGCCCGCAGGACCGTGGACGCCCGCTTGTCGTCGACGCCGGCCCGGTGCCACTCCCAGGAGGGGATCAGCGCCCAGGTCCGGGGTGACGGCATCACCGACATCCGTTCGGGCGCGGGCCCGGGTGCCTGCTCCCCGTACTTCCGTACCAACAGCCGCCACGCCCGGTACGCCTCGTCGGTGGTGACCTTCTGCTCCAGGACCGACGGGATCAGCGACTCCAGCACCAGCCCGGTCCGCAGCAGCCGCAGCCCCGGACGCCGGTGCCCGGTGAGCGCCAGCACCTTGTGCCGGGGGACGAACCCCGCCGGGTCGTCCGCGGCCCCGAGCAGGTCCGGCAGCCGCTCCAGGAGCCAGTCGGCGCCGGGTCCCCAGGCCTCGCCCCGCACCTCGCCACCGTGCCGCGTCACCCGCAGCGTCCCCGGCCCGGTGGGCGTCAGGCTCGCCCGCCAGAAGGAGCCGTCCGGCAGCGCGCGGAACGTCGGGTCCCCGGGCCCGCGCCGCAGCGGCGCGAGGACCAGACCGAGGTCCAGCGGCCCCTCCGGCACCCAGCTCCGCACCAGGGCCGGGGCCGGTGCCTGGCGGGGCACCCCCGTGGGTACGGCGGTCCGTCCGCCTCGCACGGTCGTGCGAGCGGGCCGGGGAGCGAAACGTCCTGCCACAGAGAAGATTCCGGGGAGTGGGGAGCGGGAGACGGAGGAGATGCGGGAAAGAGGGGGGAGCGCGCGAAGCCCCACCGGAGCGGGGCTCCGCCCGGCCGGCGGGCTGGGGCTCCTATGAGGGTAGGCGTCCCGCGCGTCCGGTTCACCGCACCTCGATGAACGCGCCCGCGTCCCGCTCCGGTCGTGGCCGGGGCTCCTCAGCGGGATGGCCGATCGCCACCGCGCCCATCGGGTCCCAGTCCGCGGGCAGGTCCAGGACCTCGCGGACCACGTCCCGGCAGAACATCGTCGACGACACCCAGGCCGAGCCCAGCCGCTCACCGGCCAGGGCGACCAGGAAGTTCTGCACGCCGGCGCCCGTCGCGACCACGAACATCTCCCGCTCGGCGGCGTCCCGCCGCGCGTCCCCGTAGGTGTGCGAGCCGTCCATGACCAGGCAGGGCACGACCAGACAGGGCGCGTTGCGCAGGACGTCGCCGCGGCGGACGCGCTTGGCGATGGACTCCTCCGTCTTTCCGTCCCGGCGCAGGTCCGCGATCCAGGCGTCCCGCATGGCGTCCAGCAGGCGGAGACGGGACTCCGGGGACTCCAGCAGGACGAAACGCCACGGTGTGGTGTGGTGCGGTGCCGGAGCCGTCACGGCCGCGGCCACCGCGCGGCGCACCGACCCCGGGTCGACGGGCTCGTCGGTGAAGGCCCGTACCGTGCGGCGCCGGGTCACCGCCTGCCGTACCGCCTCCGACGTGCCGAGCCGGAACATGTCGTCGCGGGAGTCGCGGACCAGGGCCCGTGCGCCGTCGCCGTGGTCGTCGTCGGCCGTGACCAGGCCGGGCAGCCCGCGGACGACGGCCACCGGCAGGCCGGCGGCCTTGCCCTTGACCAGGTCGCCCGCCGCGGCGAGTTCGTCGGCGGTGGCGACGACGGTGGCGCCGAGCGGATTGCCGTGCGCGTCCGTGCCGCCGCGCAGGTCGTCCAGTACGTGCACGCCCGCGGCGCCGATCGCGACGTCCGTCAGCCCCGCGCGCCAGGGGCGCCCGAAGGTGTCGGTGACCAGCACGCCGACCGTGACCCCCAGGGCGTCGCGCAGGCCCGCGCGGATCGCCCGCGCGGACCCGTCCGGGTCCTCGGGCAGCAACAGCACCGTGCCGGCCGGGGTGTTGGACGCGTCGACCCCGGCCGCGGCCATGACGAGGCCCTGCCGGTTCTCCACGATGCGCAGGGCGCCGCGCCGGGCCACCACCCGTACCGTCTCCGCGTCGATCGCGGCCTCCCGGTCGGACGCCTCCAGCATCCGGCCCTCCGCCTTGGAGACGATTTTGGAGGTGACGAGCAGCACGTCGCCGTCGGCCAGCCCCGGCTCCGCGGCCGCGATCAGCTTGGCCAGGTCGTCCCCCCGACGGACCTCGGGCAGGCCCGCGACGGCCCACACCCGGTACCCCGTGGACGCCGCGCCGCCCGCGTGCGGGTCGTCGTGCACGCGCGCGCCGTTCACGTCGCCGGTCAAGCCGTTCGAGTCGTTCACGTGGGTGGAGTCGTTCAAACCGACCGCACCTCCTCCGCCAGCGCCAGCGCCTCCCGCGCCATCCGCGTGGTCGCGTCGACGTCGGTCATCATCAGCGGCACCGCCCGGCAGCGGATCCCGGCCTCCTCGACACGCTCCACACAGGCCGCGTCGACCGTGTCGACCAGCCAGCCGTCCAGCAGGCCCGAGCCGTAGTGCTCGGCCACCGCCGGTGCGGTGGACTCGACGCCGACCGCCGCGAGCACCTTGTCGGCCATGCCGCGCACGGGCGCGTCCCCGACGATCGGCGACAGGCCGACCACCGGGACGCCCGCGTCGGCGATCGCCTCGCGGATGCCGGGGACGGCGAGGATCGTGCCGATGGAGACGACCGGGTTGGACGGCGGGAAGAGGATCACGTCCGCCCCGGCGATCGCCTCCAGCACGCCCGGCGCCGGCTTGGCCTGCTCCGCGCCGACCGGCACGACCGCCTCGGCCGGGACCGACGCCCGCAGCCGTACCCAGTACTCCTGGAAGTGGATCGCCCTGCGCTCGCCGGGTCCCGCGGCTCCCGCCGCCGACCCCGTCGTCGAGGTGGTCGAGCCCGCCGTGGTTCCCGCCGTGGCCCCCGCCGAGTCGTCGGCGGGCAGGGTGACGGCGACATGGGTCTCGACGCGGTCGTCGGTCATCGGGATCAGCCGGACGCCCGGCTGCCAGCGGTCGCAGAGCGCCTCGGTCACCGCGCTCAGCGGATACCCGGCGGCGAGCATCTGCGTCCGCACGATGTGGGTGGCGAAGTCCCGGTCGCCGAGCCCGAACCACCCCGGGCCGACGCCGTACGCCGCGAGCTCCTCCTTGAGGCGGAAGCTCTCGTCGGTCCGCCCCCAACCCCGCTCCTCGTCGATGCCGCCGCCGAGCGTGTACATCACCGTGTCGAGGTCCGGGCAGACCTTCAGCCCGAAGAGGTGAATGTCGTCCCCGGTGTTGCCGATGACCGTGATGTCCGAGTCCGGCGCGGCCCGCTTCAGACCGCGCAGGAAACGGGCACCACCGATGCCGCCTGCCAGAACCACAATGCGCATGGGAAACAGTGTCTCAGCCGCCGGGCCGGCCGTGGCACCGTCTCAGACGGTCAGGGCCCCGGGCACCGGCCGCGCCTCGCAGTGCGGGACGAGGGGGCGCATCGGCATCTCGGTCAGGCCCGGGTAGTACACGTGCAGGCTGACCGCCGACTCCAGTGTGTCGTTGACGACCTCGTGCACGTAGCCGGGCGGGAACACCCGCTCCGTACCCGTCGTCAACGCACGCGTGCCGCGCCCGGTGCGCTCGGTGAGGGTGCCGTCCAGGACGGTCATGACTCCGGAGGAGGGGCCGTGACCGTGCGGTCCGCTGCCCTGGCCGGGAACCCAGGACAGCAGCCACACCTCGTAGCCGACCGGGATCTCCCCGGCTCGGGCGGAGCCGAGGCCTCGGGGAACGGTGCGCAGCCGGTGGTACCAGCGGCTGGTCGCGTCGTACCGCACCAGGTGCTCCCACGAGGAGCGGTCGGCGGCGAGGGAGCGGGCCAGCCCGACGAACTCGGCGACGGTCGCCGGGTGCTCGCGCGGGGTCTGCAGCAGGTGTGGGACTTCGAGGATGTCGCCGGCGATCTGGAGGTCGCTGTCGCTGTTCATGGGATGAGGTGTTCCTCGGCGGAGAAGCGCTCGGGGGGCGGGGAGCGGGGAGCGGGAAGGAGGGGGAGGAGAGGGAGGAGAGGGGGGACTACAGCGTGTGCTGTCGCGTGCGTCCGGGTCGCGGACGGCGGCGAGGAGTGCCCCGGTGGGAGCGGAAGGAGCTGGACTGGAGGGAACTGGCCTCAAGTCGAGGGTGACTCAAAGGGTCGGAGCGCGTTGGGCTCAACAACCGGAACAGTGACAGCTACAGCGAGCGCGGGCAGCACCGAGGGACCCGGCGGAGCGGGTCGAGGCGAGTGCCAAGTTCGCGAGCATGCCCACAAGGACAGCGGTTCACACCTCCAGTGTCAACTCGACGCCCGGATCGTGGGACACGGTTCACTCCATCCGGTTCACCTGCGGGACGAAAGGTTTGTTCATGTGATTCCGGGGACACAAGGTGCGCACGGCCGGGCACGCAAGTGCCGTTACGATTCTGTGATCCGAATGTGATTCGGCTTGCTGTGGCGTCGGTGCGACAACGGGGTCGACCGACCGGGCGTCTCCCCTTGTGGAGGTTCCGCGCGGGGCGGGAATCTCTGTCGGGGTCGTTGGTGTGTCAAGGTTTATGGCGATTTGAACACTTTCGACGTGGGCTTGGTTCCGCAGAGTGAATAAGGGCGCCAATAGCAGATCTCAGCTTGACTCGCCCGGAGCAGCACACTTGTAATTTCACTCGTGTCGTTTGGCCGGGACAGGTAACGGCAGCGTCACGGGGACACGGAAGACAGACGAGGGGCGCACATGACGGAGCTGGTGCAGCAACTGCTGGTCGATGACGCGGACGAGGAACTCGGCTGGCAGGAGCGCGCGCTGTGCGCCCAGACCGACCCCGAGTCGTTCTTTCCCGAGAAGGGCGGTTCCACCCGGGAGGCCAAGAAGGTCTGTCTCGCCTGTGAGGTCCGCTCCGAGTGCCTCGAGTACGCCCTCGCCAACGATGAGCGCTTCGGCATCTGGGGCGGCCTCTCCGAGCGGGAGCGGCGTCGGCTGAAGAAGGCAGTGGTCTGAGGACGCCGCCGGTGAACGGTGTGTCACATCCGGTGCGCCGCATCCAGGGCGTCACATCCGTATGCGCGCTATGCCCGTGCATATGTCAGATGTTCTGTATATGTGCATGTGCCGAGTGCGGCCCGTCGCGGGTGGGTTGTCCACAGGCGGCGGGCCGCCTTGCCGCCCAGCCGATAGTGTGGGCGCTCGTCCGAGACGTCACGCCGCCCCCACCGGGCACGGGCGTCCCCCACAGTCCACCGAACCGGGGCCCGTACCTCGATGTCCGTGCACAGTCACCCGGCAGCCCGTCAAGACGTAGCTGCCGCTCCAGAGTTCCCGCGTCATGTGGTGACCGCGGTCCTCGTCTCCCACGACGGAGCCCGCTGGCTGCCCGACGCGCTCGCCGGGCTACTCGGCCAGGAACGCCCCGTCCAGTTCGCCATGGGTGCCGACACCGGCAGCGGTGACGACTCCGCCCGACTGGTCACCGAAGCCCTCGGCGACGACCACGTCCTGCACCTCGCCCGACGCACCGGCTTCGGCCAGGCCGTCGAGGAGTGCCACCACGCCGCGCCGCACCTCACCCCGGACGACCTGCCCTACCTGAAGCGGCCGAGCGGCTGGGACCCGGTCACGCGCAGCTGGCACGACGACGCGTACGACCTGCCCGACCTCCCGCACGGCGAGCCGGTGCAGTGGTTGTGGCTGCTGCACGACGACTGCGCCCCCGAACCCGACGCGCTGGCCCGGCTGCTGAGCGTCGTGGACAACGAGTACGAACTCGGCCGTGACGACGTCGCCGTCGTCGGCCCCAAGCTGCGCGGCTGGTACGACCGCCGGCAACTGCTGGAGGTCGGCGTCTCCATCGCCAACTCCGGCCGCCGCTGGACCGGTCTGGACCGCCGCGAACAGGACCAGGGCCAGCACGACCAGGTCCGGTCCGTGCTGTCGGTGTCCACCGCCGGCATGCTGGTCCGCCGCGACGTCTTCGACCAACTCGGCGGCTTCGACCGGCACCTGCCCCTGATGCGTGACGACGTCGACCTGTGCTGGCGCGCGCACACGGCGGGGTACCGGGTGCTCATAGCCCCCGACGCGGTCGTGCGGCACGCCGAGGCGGCCTCCCGCGAGCGCCGCGCCGTCGACTGCGTGGGCCGCACCGCCGCCTCCCCGCACAAGGTGGACAAGGCGGGCGCCGTCCACACCCTGCTCGTCAACACCCGCACCGCGGCCCTGCCCTGGGTGCTGCTGCGGGTCGTCCTCGGCACCCTGCTGCGGACCCTCGCCTACCTCGTCGGCAAGGTCCCCGGGCAGGCCGTCGACGAGATCCGCGGCCTCATGGGCACCCTGCTGCGGCCCGAGCGCATCCTCGCCGGACGGCGCCGCCGCGGCAGCCCGCAGGTCGACAAGGGCGAACTGCGGCCGCTGTTCCCGCCCCCCGGCGCGACCATCCGCGTGACCATCGAGCAGGCCGCGAGCAGTTTCGTCGGCCGCTCCGACCCCGAAGCCACCTCCGGCGCCGGACGGCACGGCGGCGCCGTCGAGTCCGGACCCGGCGGGGACGACGCCGACTTCCTGCAGGTCGAGCAGTTCGCCCGGCTCAAGCGGATCGCCCGCAAGCCCGGCCCGGTGCTCTTCCTGGCCCTGCTGTTCATCTCCCTCGCGGCGTGCCGCGAACTCCTCGGCGGCGGTGCGCTCACGGGCGGCGCACTGCTCCCCGTCCCCGCCGACTCCGCCGACCTCTGGGCGCGGTACACCGACACCTGGCACGCGGTGGGCGCCGGCGGCACCGGGTCCGCGCCGCCCTACCTCGCCGTCGTGGCGGCGCTGGGCACCCTGCTGCTCGGCTCCCCCGGGGTCGCCGTAACGGTCCTGCTCGTCGGCTCGGTGCCCCTGGCCGGCTTCAGCGCGTACTTCGCCTCCCGCCCGCTCGTCGAGTCCCGGCTGCTGCGCGCGTGGGCCGCCGTCGCCTACGCCTTCCTGCCCGCCGTCGCCGGCGCCCTGGCCGGCGGCCGGATCGGCACCGCCGTCCTCGCCGTGCTGCTGCCGCTGATCGCCCGCGCGGGCATCGCCGCGAGCGGACTCACGAACCCCCCCGACGTCCGCGGCAGTTGGCGCGCGACCTGGGCGTACGCGCTGCTGCTCACCGTCACCACCGCATTCACCCCGATCGTGTGGCCCATCGCCCTGGTCCTCGGCCTCGGCGTCCTCGCCCTGCGCAGGTCCGATCTCCCGGCGCACGGGCTCCGCTTCCTCGCCCAGTTCGGCACGCCGCTGCTGGTCCTGGCCCCCTGGTCGCTGTCGCTGCTCCCGTTCGGCTTCTTCCAGGAGGCGGGCCTGGAGTACAGTCCCTCCGCCGCCTCCGCCCTCGACCTGCTCGGCGCGAGCCCCGGCGGGCCCGGCGCGGTCGGCGGGGCGGTGCTCATCGGCATCGTGCTCGCGGCCCTCGCCGCCCTGCTCCGCTCCGAGCGGACTCTCGCCATCCGCGCCGCCTGGACGGCCGCCCTGGTGGGACTCGTCTTCGCGGTCCTGTCCAACGGCTCCACCTGGGCGGGGCCCGCGACCCTCGTCTACGGCATCGCCCTGCTGGCCGCCGCAGCCCTCGGCGCCGACGGGGCACGCTCGCGGGTCGCCGAGCAGAGCTTCGGCTGGCGTCAGCCGGTCGCCGTCCTGATCGCCCTCGCCTGCGCGGTCGGTCCGCTGCTGGCCGCCGCCGGCTGGGTGATCCGCGGCGCCGACGGACCGTTGCAGCGGCGCGACCCCGTGCAGGTGCCCGCGTTCGTCGCCGAGGAGAGCGGCACCCGCGACCAGGCCCGCACCCTCGTCCTCGACAGCGACTCCGCCGCCCGCGTCGACTACGTGCTGGTCCGCGGCTCCGGCGCCCGTATGGGCGACGCCGAGATCGCCGCATCGAACAGCGGGAACAGCGGGCTCGACAAGGTCGTCGCCAACCTCGTGGCCGGCTCGGGCGCCGACCAGGCCGACCAGCTCGACGGATTCGCGGTGCGCTACGTCCTCGTCCACCCGGGCGCGCCCCGCGACGTGACCCGCGTCCTGGACGCCACTCCCGGCCTGACCCGGCTCAGCCAGCAGGCGGGCGGCGCGCTGTGGCGCGTCGACCAGGACGTGGCCCGCGCGAGCATCGTTCCCGGCAAGGGGAGCGAGGGCGAGTCGCAGCCCGTGGCCGCGGGACCCGTCGAGATCCACACGAAGATCCCGAACGGCTCCGAGGGGCGTGTCCTGCGTCTGGCCGACTCCGCGGCCGAGGGCTGGGCCGCCACCCTCGACGGCAAGCCGCTGACCCCCACCACGGTCGACGGCTGGGCCCAGGGCTTCGAATTGCCCGCCACCGGCGGGCGACTGGACGTCACCTACGACGACCCGATCACCCACACCGCGTGGCTGTGGGCGCAGGGCCTGCTCGCCGTCGTCCTCGTCGTCCTCGCCCTGCCCGGCCGGCGCCGCGACATCGACGACGACCTGCCCGAGGAGCCGGCCGTCGCCGCCGAGGCGCTCGCCGGTGACGGCCGCCGCGCCCGCCGCCTGCGCGCCCAGGCCGAGGCGGAGGCCGCCGCCGAGGAGACGGGCACGCACGGGGAGGCGGGCGCGGAGGACACGGGCACGGAGGACAACGGGTTCGACATCCCGCCGGAGCCGGCTCCCGCGGCCGTTCCGCAACAGCGGTCCTACGACGAGTGGGACGCGGCGAGCCACCCGGCCCCCGAGTACGACGGCGCCTACCCCGCCGAGCAGTACCAGCGGCAACAGCAGTACGCGACGGACGACTACGGCCGGACGTACCCCGCGGATCAGTACCAGGACGGCCGGTACGACCCGTACGCCTACGACGGCACGCCCCAGCAGCAGCCGCCGTACGACCCCGCGACGTACGGGCAGGGCTACGAGGGCCACGAGGGCTACGACCAGACCTACGCGCAGGGCTACGACACGTCGTACGACCCCGAGCAGCCGCACCGCCCTCAGCCGGGCAGTGAGCGTTCCGACGGGAGCCAGCAGTGAACCGCACCACCCTGTCCCTGATCGCGGGAGCCACCGCACTCGCCGCCGTCACCGGCTTCGCGGTGCTGTCCGCGCCGGACCCCACGGCCGCGGACGGCGGCGTCGAGGCCGCCGCGGCGCACCTGCCCGTGGAACGCACCAGCCTGTTGTGCCCGACGCCCAGCACCTCCGACCTCGCCGAGACGACGTACACGTCCTTCACGCCCGTCACGAAGGGCGCGGAGGGCGAGGGCAGGGCCGAACTCCGGTCGGCCGTCGAGGGGCGGTCCGCGGCGGAGGACGCGAAGGACGGCGACGGCGCGAAGGACGGCGACGAGGAAGAGGCCGCCGAGGACGGCGAGAAGGACGCGGAGGGCGAGAAGGACACCGACGGCGAGAAGGCCGAGAAGCCCGAGAAGCCCGAGAAGCCGGTTCTCGAGCCCAAGGAGCCCGGCAAGCCGGTCGTCGCGGACGTCTCCGGAGGCGAGGGGCCGGCCCTCCTCGGCACCGCCGAGGGCCGCCTCGCCCCGGGGTGGACCGTGCAGCAGACGACCGAGGTCGCCGCAGGCACCGGCCGGGGCCTGCAGGGCGTCAACTGCGCCCCTCCCGACACGGAGTTCTGGTTCCCCGGCGCGAGCACCGCGCTCGAGCGCACCGACTACGTCCACCTCACCAACCCCGACGACTCCGCGGCCGTCGTGGACATCGAGGTCTACGGCGAGGACGGCGCCCTCGAGACGGAGGCGGGGGAGGGCATCACGGTCCAGCCGCACTCCGCCGAACCGGTGCTGCTGTCCACGCTCACCGACGAGCAGCAGACGAACGTGACCGTGCACGTCGTCGTCCGCAGCGGGCGGGTCGGCGCGGCCGTGCAGGCCCTGGACGCCACGCTCGGCGGTGACTGGCTGGCCGCGTCGGCCGACCCGGCGGGCAGCCTGGTCCTGCCCGGCATCCCCGAGGACGCCATCGCCGTGCGCCTGGTCGCCTTCACCCCCGGCGGTGTGGACGCCGACCTGAAGGTGCGGCTCGCCTCGCCCTCCGGGCTGATCACACCGGCCGGCAACGAGACGGTGCACGTGAAGGGCGGCAGGACGACCGCCGTCGAACTCGGCGACGTCATGCGCGGAGAGGCGGGCTCCCTGGTCCTCACGCCGACGGACCGCTCGGTGCCGGTCGTGGCGGCGGTCCGGGTGCTGCGCGGCAAGGACGGCAACCAGGAGTCGGCCTTCGTCCCGGCAGCCCGCCCGGTCGGCCTGCGCGCCACGGCCGTCGGCAACACGGTCAAGGGCAGCACCCTCGCCGTGACCGCGCCCGAGGGCGCCGCCAAGGTCAAGGTCACCGCGTCCGCGGGCAGTGAGGGCGGTGACCCGGTGTCCGAGACGTACACGATCAAGGCCGGTACCACCCAGCACGTCGAGCTGCCGGCCCCGGACGGTGTCAAGGGCACGTACGCCCTGACGATCGAACCCGAGTCGGACGGCACCCCCGTGTACGCGTCCCGGACCCTCGCCGTCACCGACGACGGCCTCCCGGCCTTCACCGTCCAGACCCTTCCCGACGACCGGGGCCTGGTGGCGGTACCGAAGGCGGAGGAGAACCTGTCGGTCCTGCAGAAGTAGGGGCTCTTCACGGAGCGGGCGCCGGAGCCGCCGTTCAGTCCTCCCCGTACCGGGGATCGACGGTCTCCGGCGTCAGCCCCAGCAGTTCGGCGACCTGCTCCACGACGACCTCGTGGACCAGCGCCGCCCGCTCGTCGCGTCCCTTGGTGCGTATCTCCACCGGCCGGCGGTAGATCACGACCCGCGCGGGGTGCCCCTCCCGGCCCGGCACGGCGCCGCCCAGCGGCACCGCCTCGTCGCTCCACCGAAGTCCGGGCCCGTCCAGCCGCGGAACCTCCAGGACGAGGAAATCGATGTCGGTCAGCTGCGGCCAGCGCCGCTCCAGCCGCTCCACGGAGTCCTGCACGAGATCGGCGAAGGTCTCCGCGCGGCTGGCGGCGAGCGGCACCTGGGGCGGTGCGATCGGCCCGCGCATGCCCCGGCCGTGGCGATCACGGCGGCGGGGCCCGCGGTCGGCGGCACGGGGAGTCACAGGGGTGTCCATCAGGGTGAAGGGTAGTCTCCGCCGGCCCGGCGTGCCCGGCCCCCACACGGCCTCGGGACCGCGACACCCGCATGGCGTCGAGGAGTGGTGTCGGTCCGCCCGGAACGGCATGTCGTCACATGACCATTCCGGCCAAGGTTCGGCTCGATTCGATATCTTTCGCGGGCCGGTGATCTCAAGGTATTTGACGGTGTTTGTACCAACTGATGACCGGAACAGGGGGCGCGGGTGCCTCGAACACGGGCGTCGGGGCAGGTCAACGGCGTGTGCCCGCGGGGGCGGGTGAGGTGTTTCAGGCCACGACACGAGGGAATCCCGGGGCGGGGAGTCTTCGCGACCCGCTCAAGAGTGCGGTACCGTCCAACATCGTGAGCCCTGTACGTCGCTGTTCGCGCACCGCTTGCGGCCGTCCCGCCGTCGCGACGCTGACGTACGTCTACGCCGACTCGACCGCGGTCCTCGGCCCGCTCGCCACCTACGCCGAACCCCACTGCTACGACCTGTGCGCCGAGCACTCCGAGCGCCTCACCGCGCCGCGCGGCTGGGAGGTCGTCCGCCTGCTCGACGGTTCGGCTCCCGCGCAGCCCAGCGGGGACGATCTGGAAGCGCTCGCGGACGCGGTGCGCGAAGCCGCCCGCCCCCAGGAGCGAGCGGCCGGCGGCGCGGGGCGCGGCGCGGACCCGATGGAGGTCGCCCGTCGCGGCCATCTGCGCGTGCTCCGCTCTCCCGACAACTGACCGCACGACTGACCGCGGCCGACCGCCGCCCCCAGAGCGCGGCCGCGTCGACGGCCGGGGTTCATCGCTCCCTGCTCCCCCCCACTTCCTCGCTTCCTTCGCTCTCTTCGCTCTCTTCCCTCCTGTCCCACCTGCCCCGTCAGTAAGGTGCCGCACGCCCATTGACGCGCGCTTGTCGGGGACACGACCATTCCGGGCACGTAGCGAGAAACCTCTTTCGCATTGCGGAATTCAGGAGGCGCGTCCGTGTACGTCCAGGAACTGGAACCAGTCGCCGGCTCACTCGGTCTCTCCGCCCTCGTGGCGGCATTACCCCTCGTGATCGTCCTCGTCCTGCTCGGCGGCCTCCGCATGAAGGCGCACCTGGCGGGCCTGACCGGACTGCTGGGCGCCGTGCTGGTGGCCTGCCTGGCGTACGGCATGCCGTGGGACCAGGCGGCTTCCAGCGCCGTCCAGGGGGCCGTCTTCGGCCTCTTCCCCATCATGTGGATCGTCGTCAACGCGCTGTGGGTGTACCGGATGACGGTCCGCACCCGGCACTTCGACATCCTGCGCCGCTCCTTCGGCCGGCTCTCCGACGACCCGCGGATCCAGGCCCTGGTCGTCGCCTTCTGCTTCGGGGCGCTGCTGGAGGCGCTCGCCGGTTTCGGCGCCCCCGTCGCGATCTCCGCCGTGATGCTCGTGGCGCTCGGCTTCGATCCGGTGCGCGCCGCGATCGTCGCGCTGGTCGCCAACACCGCGCCGGTGGCGTTCGGTGCCATGGGGACACCGGTGGTCACGCTCGCCCAGGTCACCGGACTGCCGCTGGACTCGGTGGCGTCCGTCGTCGGACGCCAGACCCCGCTGCTGGCCCTCGTGGTGCCGCTGGTGCTGGTCTGGCTGGTGGACGGGCGGCGCGGGCTGCGGGACACCTGGGTGCCCGCGGTGGTGTGCGGAGTCGCCTTCGCCGTCGCCCAGTTCGTCGCGTCCAACTACGTCTCCGCGCAACTCGCCGACATCGCCGCGGCCATGGCGGGCGCGGGCGCCCTGGTCGCCGTACCGCATGCGCGCGTGCCGGCCTCCGAGGCCGTACGCACCTCCGTACTGACCGGCGTGCGCAGCGAGGAACTGGACGAGGAGGACCCGCGCGGCGAGGTCCTGCGGGCGTACGCCCCGTACGCGCTGATCGTGGTGATCTTCTCCGTCGCGCAGATCCCGGTGATCAAGGACTGGCTGGCCGGGGCGACCCGGAAGACCGACTGGCCCTTCCTCGACGTCGCCGCACCGAACGGGGATCCGGTCGGCGCCAACGTCTTCACCTGGCCGATCGTCTCGACCGGCGGCACCCTCGTCCTGTTCGCCGGGGTGGCCACCGCGGTCGTGCTCGGTGTGCACGCGCGCGTGGCGGTCAAGGAATGGGCGGCGACCGTGTACGAACTGCGCTTCGCCATCCTCACGGTGACCTCCGTGCTGGCGCTCGCCTACGTCATGAACCTCTCCGGCCAGGCCGCGACGATCGGCTACTTCGTCGCCGCCGCCGGTGCCGGACTGGCCTTCCTGTCGCCCGTGCTGGGCTGGTTCGGCGTCGCCGTCACCGGGTCGGACACCTCGGCCAACGCCCTCTTCGGCGCACTCCAGGTGACCGCCGCCCGGGAGTCCGGGCTCTCGCCCGACCTGCTGGCGGCCGCGAACAGTTCGGGCGGTGTCCTCGGCAAGATGATCTCGCCGCAGAACCTCACCATCGCCTGCGCCGCCGTCGGGCTGGCGGGCAAGGAGGGAGACCTGCTGCGCAAGGTGCTGCCCTGGAGCCTCGTCCTGCTGCTCGTGATGTGCCTGATCGTGGTGGGCCAGAGCACCGCGGTGCTGGGGTGGATGCTGCCCTGACCCGGGCCCCACCCGGAACGACATCCGGGAGGACACCCGGGACGACACCGACGAGGGCACCCGGGGCGACGTCCCGTGAGCCCGATCGGACCACAGCGAACCGCCCGCGGCGGAGTGTCATCCGCTGCGGGTAGTTTGTGGTGACCACAGGACTTTCGGAAGGGTTGGCCGTGGCTGCTGATCTGTCACAGATCGTGAAAGCGTACGACGTACGTGGGATCGTCCCCGACCAGTGGGACGAGTCCCTGGCCGAACTCTTCGGCGCGGCCTTCGCCCGGGTGACCGACGCGAGCGCCATCGTCACCGGCCACGACATGAGGCCCTCCTCGCCCGGCCTGTCGGGCGCCTTCGCCCGCGGGGCCGCGGCCCACGGCGTCGACGTGACCGAGATCGGCCTCTGCTCCACGGACCAGCTCTACTACGCCTCGGGCGCGCTGAGTCTGCCCGGCGCGATGTTCACCGCCTCGCACAACCCGGCCCGGTACAACGGCATCAAGCTGTGCCGCGCGGGCGCCGCCCCGGTCGGCCAGAACACCGGGCTGACGGAGATCCGCGAACTCGTCGAGAAATGGAGCGAGTCGGGTCCCCCGGAGCCGGTCGGCCCGATGGGAACGATCACCCGGCGGGACACGCTGGGCGACTACGCGGCACATCTGCGCTCCCTCGTCGACCTGACCGCCGGCCGCCCCCTGAAGGTCGTCGTCGACGCGGGCAACGGCATGGGCGGGCACACCGTTCCCACGGTGCTGGCGGACCTGCCGCTCACCGTCGTCCCGATGTACTTCGAACTCGACGGCACCTTCCCCAACCACGAGGCCAACCCGCTCGACCCGGCCAACCTCGTCGATCTGCAGCAGCGGGTCCGCGAGGAGGGCGCCGACCTCGGCCTCGCCTTCGACGGCGACGCCGACCGCTGCTTCGTCGTCGACGAGCGGGGCGAACCGGTCTCCCCGTCCGCGATCACCGCCCTGGTCGCCGCCCGCGAACTGGCCCGCAACGGCGGCAAGGGCACGATCATCCACAACCTGATCACCTCCTGGTCGGTGCCGGAGGTCGTCGAGGAGAACGGCGGAACACCGGTACGCACGCGCGTGGGGCACTCCTTCATCAAGGCCGAGATGGCCACGCACGGCGCGATCTTCGGCGGGGAGCACTCGGCGCACTACTACTTCCGCGACTTCTGGAACGCCGACACGGGCATGCTGGCCGCCCTGCACGTCCTCGCCGCCCTCGGCGGCCAGCAGGGCACCCTGTCCGACCTGGTCGCCCAGTACGACCGCTACGCCGGCTCGGGCGAGATCAACTCCACGGTCGACGACCAGGCGGCCCGCCTCGCCGCGATCAGGGCCGCGTACGAGGGCCGCGAGGGCATCACCCTGGACGAACTGGACGGCCTCACCGTCACCGCCGCCGACTGGTGGTTCAACGTCCGCCCCTCCAACACGGAGCCCCTCCTGCGGCTGAACGCGGAGGCCCGCGACGCGGCCACCATGACCAGGATCCGCGACGAGGCCCTGGACATCATCCGAGGCTGAAGCCCCACGGCACCCGTCCCGCGCGCGTGGCCGCCCGGCGCCCTCGGGGCGTCCGGGCGGGCCGGGTGCCCGCCCGCCAGCCGCTGCCCGCCCGCACCGGCGCCACCGGCGGTACCCTGACCAGGCACATCCGCATACGCCCGCCCCGAAGGGAACCCCCATGCCGCTGGAAACCGGCCTCCTGGAGATCCTCGCCTGCCCGGCCTGCCACTCCCCCCTCAAGGAGCAGGACAGTGAGCTGATCTGCACCGGCCAGGAATGCGGCCTGGCCTACCCGATCCGCGACGGCATCCCCGTCCTCCTCGTCGACGAGGCCCGCCGCCCCGCGTAACCGACGACCCGGCGACCCTGCGACCCGCCGCCCCGCGTAACCGACGACCCGGCGACCCTGCGACCCGCCGCCCGCGTACCGACGCCCCGCCGTTCGAAGGCTGCCGCCCATGATCGACGAATCGCTGCTCGACTCACCGGAGGGCCTCGCCGAGGCCGACCACCGCGGGCTGCTCCGCGGCGCCGCCGAAGCGGGCGCCCTGGTCCGCACCGCCGCCCGGTACGCCGCCGAGGCCGGCGTCCGCGACCTCAAGCCCGACGGCCGTCCCCGCGCCGTCCTGATCGCGGGCCCCGGCGCCGCCGCCACCCAGACCGCCGACCTCCTCGGCACCCTCGCCGGCGCCGGCAGCCCCGTCACCCGGCTCGCGCCCACCGGCGTGGCCCCCGCCGCGGGCGCGCTGCGCTGGGAGCTGCCCGGCTGGGCCGGCTCCGTGGACCTGCTCCTGATCGCCACCCCGGACGGCACCGAACCGGGCCTGTCCCTGCTCTCCGAACAGGCCTACCGGCGCGGCTGCACCGTCGTCGCCGTGGCCCCCGCCCGCACCCCGCTCGCCGAAGCGGTCAACGGCTCCCACGGCCTGTTCGTCCCCATGGCGACCGCGCCCTACGAGCAGGACGAGCAGGAGGAGCCGCTCGCCTCCTCCGCCCCCGGAGCCCTGTGGGCGCTGCTCACCCCGCTGCTCGCGCTGCTGGACCGCACCGGCCTGCTCACCGCCCCGCCGGACGCCCTGGAGAAGGTCGCCGACCGGCTCGACCGCGTCGCCGAACGCTGCGGCCCGGCCATCGCCATCTACAACAACCCCGCCAAGAACCTGGCCGCCGAACTCGCCGACGCGCTCCCCGTCGTATGGACCGAGGGCACCTCGGCCGGCCCGGCGGGCCGCCGCCTTGCCGCCGCGCTCGCGGAACTGTCCGGCACCCCCGCCGTCGTCGCCGAACTCCCCGAGGCGCTCGGCGTGCACAGCGCCCTGCTGGCCGGCCCGCTCGCCGCCCGCGCCAACCCGGACGACTTCTTCCGCGACCGCGTGGAGGAGCCGCCCGCCCTGCACGCGCGCGTGGTGCTGCTCCGGGACCGCCCGATCGGCGGCCTCACCGCCGCCCCGGCCGCCCGCGAACTGGCCCTCAGCCACGACACGCCGATCAGTGAACTGGAGCCGGAGGAGGGCGGCGAACTGGAGACCCTCGCCGAACTGATCGCCGTCACGGATTTCGCCGCCGTTTACCTGGCGCTCACCTCGGGAGCCTGATCATGCCCGGGACGGTCTGACCCGGGCGGCCCGTCCGGACGTCCGGAAGCGGACGTCCGGACGCGCAAGCCCCGACGTGGACGCCCCGTGTCGGGCGGCCCGGCACGGGCGCCCCGCCCTCCGTACGAGAACCTGCCGAAGGACCCAGAGAGAACCCGATGGATCGCCTCGACAACACCATCCGCCCCTACGCCTGGGGGTCCACCACCGCCATCGCCGAGCTGCTCGGCGTCGAACCGACCGGCGAGCCGCAGGCGGAGATGTGGCTGGGCGCCCACCCCGGCGCGCCCTCGCGCACCGACCGGGGCACACTCGCCGAGGTCATCGACACCGACCCGGAGCGGGAACTCGGCGCGGCCTCGGTCGCGAAGTTCGGCCCGCGCCTGCCCTTCCTCCTCAAACTCCTCGCCGCCGGAGCGCCCCTCTCCCTCCAGGTCCACCCCGACCTGGAGCAGGCGAAGGCGGGCTACGCGGACGAGGAGCGACGCGGTGTCCCCGTCACCGCCCCGCACCGCAACTACAAGGACGCCAACCACAAGCCCGAACTGGTCTGCGCACTCACCGACTTCGACGGCCTGTGCGGCTTCCGCGACCCGCGGCACGCCGCCGAACTGCTCGACGCCCTCGGCGTGGACTCCCTCAAGCCGTACGTCGACCTGCTGCGCGCCCGCCCCGAGGACGCGGCCCTGCGCGAGGTCCTCACCGCGATCCTCACCGCCGACCGCGACGAAATGGCCCGCACCGTCACGGGAGCGGCCGCCGCCTGCGAACGCCTCGGCGGCGACCACGCCCCGTACGCCGAGATCGCCCACCACTACCCGGGCGACCCCGGCGTCATCGCCGCCATGCTCCTCAACCACGTCCGGCTCCAGCCCGGCGAGGCCCTCTACCTCGGCGCCGGCGTTCCGCACGCCTACCTGAACGGCCTCGGCGTCGAGATCATGGCCAACTCCGACAACGTCCTGCGCTGCGGGCTGACCCCCAAGCACGTCGACGTCCCCGAACTCCTGCGCATCGTCCGCTTTGAGCCCCGCGACCCCGGCGTGCTGCGCCCGGAGGCCGCACCGGACGGCGAGGAACTCTACGAAACCCCCACCGACGAGTTCCGGCTCTCCCGCTACGTCCTCCCGGCGGGCGGCACCACCCACGACCTCACGCTGGCCACCCCGCAGATCCTGCTCTGCACGGCCGGTTCGGTACGGGCCGGTGAGCACGAGCTGTCCCCGGGGGCCTCGGTGTTCGTACCGGCGGGCGAAAAGGCCGAAGTCTCCGGTACCGGAACATTGTTCAGGGCAACTGTCGTCGTCTGACAGCCCGATGACGAAGTTCTGACACGACGTCGCCTCATCGGACTGCAACAATGTCCCCCCGTCAAAGGGCAGTCGGAGCCCCGGGCGGCGTACGAGGACGTCCGCCCGGGCCCGTGAACGGCGTACGAAGGGACAACGCGGACACATGAGCGCGTCAGGCGGCACCAAGGCGATCGTCGCGGCACTCGCCGCCAACGCCGCGATCGCGGTAGCGAAGTTCGTGGCGTTCCTCTTCAGCGGCTCCTCGTCGATGCTCGCCGAATCGGTGCACTCCGTGGCCGACTCCGGCAACCAGGCCCTGCTGCTGGTCGGCGGCAAGCGGGCACAGCGGAAAGCCACCCCGCAACACCCCTTCGGCTACGGCCGCGAGCGCTACATCTACGCCTTCCTCGTCTCCATCGTGCTGTTCTCGCTCGGTGGCATGTTCGCCCTCTACGAGGGCTACGAGAAGATCAAGAACCCGCACGAGCTCGAGCACTGGTACTGGCCGGTCGGCGTCCTCGTCTTCGCGATCATCGCCGAGGCCTTCTCCTTCCGCACCGCCATCAAGGAGTCCAACGCCCTTCGCGGCAAGCGCTCCTGGAAGGAGTTCGTCCGCCACGCCAAGGCACCCGAGCTGCCGGTCGTCCTCCTGGAGGACCTCGGCGCCCTCGTCGGCCTCGTCCTCGCCCTCGGCGGTGTCGGGCTCGCCCTGCTGACCGGTGACAGCGTCTGGGACGGCATCGGCACCCTCTGCATCGGCGTCCTGCTCGTCCTGATCGCCCTGATCCTCGCCGTCGAGACGAAGTCGCTGCTGCTCGGCGAGGCCGCGGGCGCCGAGGAGACCCGGAAGATCGAGGCCGCCGTCGTCGACGGCGACACCGTCACCCGCGTCATCCACATGCGCACCCTCCACCTCGGCCCCGAGGAACTCCTGGTCGCCGCGAAGATCGCCGTACGGCACGACGACACGGCCGCGGAGGTCGCCGCCGCCATCGACGCCGCCGAGTCCCGCATCCGCGAAGCCGTCCCGATCGCCCGCGTGATCTACCTGGAGCCCGACATCTACAGCGAGGAAGAATCCGCCAGGGGCGCCGACGCCGAGGCCACCCCCGGCGGCCCGGCCCGGACGGAACACTGATCCCGGCCCCGGTCCCGGCCCCGGATCCGTCTGGGTTCGGTCTGATGTGTTCGGTGACTCACTGGGGATGACCGGGTCCGTCGGTGTAGCTTGGGACGGAGCCAGACGTCGCTGCTGATGGCGGTCGGGCGGTCCCTGCGGACCGGCCGAGGGAGAGAGGGCCTCCGACGGACTGCGCTGCGCCGCACGCGGGCATGCCTGTGTCCTCCTCGGGCACCCCTGTGTCCGCCGCCGCGCAGACCAGCCGTACCCACCTCGACCCACACCCCCGAGGAGCAGCTCTCCATGACGACTGTCGCCAACCGACAGGACTTCAAGGTCGCCGACCTCTCCCTGGCCGCCTTCGGCCGCAAGGAGATCACCCTCGCCGAGCACGAGATGCCCGGCCTGATGGCGATCCGCAAGGAGTACGCCGAGGCGCAGCCCCTGGCCGGCGCCCGTGTCACCGGTTCCCTGCACATGACGGTGCAGACCGCCGTCCTCATCGAGACCCTGACCGCCCTCGGCGCCCAGGTCCGTTGGGCGTCCTGCAACATCTTCTCCACCCAGGACCACGCCGCGGCCGCCATCGCCGTCGGCCCGAACGGCACGCCCGAGAACCCGCAGGGCGTCCCGGTCTTCGCCTGGAAGGGCGAGACGCTGGAGGAGTACTGGTGGTGCACGGAGCAGGCGCTGTCCTGGCCGGACACCCCCACCGGCGGCCCGAACATGATCCTGGACGACGGCGGTGACGCCACCCTCCTGGTCCACAAGGGCGTCGAGTACGAGAAGGACGGCAAGGTCCCCTCGCCCGACACCGCCGAGTCCGACGAGCACCGCGTCATCCTCGAACTCCTCACCCGCACGGTGGCCGAGTCGCCGCAGAAGTGGACCCAGCTGGCCTCCGAGATCCGCGGCGTGACCGAGGAGACCACCACCGGCGTCCACCGCCTGTACGAGATGCACCGCGACGGCACCCTGCTGTTCCCGGCGATCAACGTGAACGACGCCGTCACCAAGTCGAAGTTCGACAACAAGTACGGCTGCCGCCACTCCCTGATCGACGGCATCAACCGCGCCACCGACACCCTGATCGGCGGCAAGACCGCCGTCGTCTGCGGCTACGGCGATGTCGGCAAGGGCTGCGCGGAGTCCCTCCGGGGCCAGGGCGCCCGTGTGATCATCACCGAGATCGACCCGATCTGCGCCCTGCAGGCGGCGATGGACGGCTACCAGGTCACGACGCTGGACGAGGTCGTCGACAAGGCCGACATCTTCGTCACCACGACCGGCAACAAGGACATCATCATGGCCGCCGACATGGCCAAGATGAAGCACCAGGCCATCGTCGGCAACATCGGCCACTTCGACAACGAGATCGACATGGCCGGCCTCGCCCAGATCCCCGGCATCGTCAAGGACGAAGTCAAGCCGCAGGTCCACACCTGGACCTTCCCCGACGGGAAGGTGCTCATCGTCCTCTCCGAGGGCCGCCTGCTGAACCTGGGCAACGCCACCGGTCACCCGTCGTTCGTGATGTCCAACTCCTTCGCGGACCAGACCCTGGCCCAGATCGAGCTGTTCACCAAGCCCGACGCGTACCCGACCGGCGTCTACGTGCTGCCCAAGCACTTGGACGAGAAGGTCGCCCGCCTGCACCTCGACGCGCTCGGCGTGAAGCTGACCACGCTCCGCCCCGAGCAGGCCGAGTACATCGGTGTGACGGTCGAGGGCCCGTACAAGTCGGACCACTACCGCTACTGAGCCCGCGCACCCGCCGTGGGGAGCACACCGGTCCACCGGCGCGCTCCCCGGCAGCCGACCCACCCGGGACAGGCCCCCGCACCCCCGTGTCGGGGGCCTGTCCCATGGGCCGGCCGATGACCGGCCCAGCCCGTCAAGATCCAGGACCCCCATGCCCCGCGGCCGTTATTCGCTCCACGATCCGCACGATCACACCCCCCTCGCCGAAGAACACTTCCAGTGCGCCCCCGGCCCCTCCGGCTGGCGCTACGTCTCCCAGCTCACCGCCCCCTCCGGCGATCACCTGGGCTCGGTCGACCTCGCCCTCGACGAACTCGGCCGCCCCATCCGGCTCGAACTGCACGCCGCGAGCTGGCAGGTCCGCGGCGCCGCTCTCGACGGCGTCACCTGGGTCCGTACCGACCCGACCGGAACCCACGCCACTGAAGGCAATGTGCGCGCCCACGCCTTCACCGGCTCGTCCCCGGCGTTCCTCGTCGCCACCGCTCGTCTGCTGCGCCTCACCCCCTCCGCGTCAGCCACCCGCGTACGTCTCGTCGCCCTCACCGATCCGGTGCTCGCCCCGCGCACCGTGGACCAGTCCTGGGCCTTGGTGAGAAGAGAAGCACACGCCACTGACAACGACCCCCTGATCGTGGACGAATACCAGGTCACAGCCCTGGACACGGGCGAGCAGCACACCGTGCACCTCGCCGGGGACGTGGTCCTCGCGGCCCCCGGCATCGAACTCGAGGACCTCGAATCGCCGCCCTCGTCCTTCGACTGACCGAAGACGCGAGCGACCTACCCGCAACCGGTCTACGCCGGTGGCACGAATCCGGTCGAGGGGCCCTCGGCCGGCGGCGTGGCGGGCGAGGCAGGTGTGGGGGGCACGGCAGGAGCGGACGGGTACGGGGACGGCGGAGCCGCGTGGTGCGCGGGCGGTCCGTACGCACCCGCCTGGCCGACGGCGCCGACCGACCCGCCCCCCGCGGCCGCGGCCTGTCCGAAGGCACGCCGTGCCTCCCGGGCCTGCCGCTCCTGCACCACCGCCGCCAGATACGCCGCCGCCGGCACGCCCTGCGGCACCGGCGCCCCGGTCCGGTCCGCCAGGTCCGCCGCCAACCGCTCCGCCATCGCCCGGCCCACCTGCGGGTCCAGCTGCCGCATCCGCGTCAGGTACTGGCGGACGGCGAGCCACAGACCGTCGGGCACCGCGGACAGATCGAGCCCGGAGAAACGACCGACCAGCCAGGGCGGAGGCGGCGGTACGAACCCCACCGGCCCGACCGGCAGCCTCTCCCGCACGACCAGGGTCCCCGCGAAGACATCCCCGAGCCGCCGCCCCCGCGACGACGCCAGCGAGGCGATGCACGCGATGACGCCCATCGTCATGAGGATCTCGATCACACCGATCAAGCCCCGTACCAGCGCGTGCCGGAAGCGGATCGGTCCGCCGTCGTCCCGTACGACCCGCAGCCCGCACGCCATCTTCCCGAGCGACCGCCCGTGGCTGAGCGTCTCGACCGCGATCGGCCCGCCCACCAGCAACAACACGAACATCGCGATGAAGATCGCGGCCTGCGCCGCCTCGTCCAGGGAGGCCGTGGCGGCCACCAGTGCGATCGTCGCCGCGACGTACACCGTCAAGGCCGCGGCCAGGTCGAGCAGCACGGCCAGTGCCCTGCTGGGCACCTTCGCGGGGCGCAACTCCAGCGCCACCGCCTCGCCCGTCACCAGCTCACTCATGTCCGCACGTCCTTCCCCTGCCTGCCCCGAACACCGCCAGTCTGCCAAGCTGATGACACATCGCACCGCGGTACGACCAGCTGATCATGTCGTACGACTCATGCCGTACGACCGATGAGGCCGACCCGCACGACCGACGACGAGCCTTCGGCCCAGAGCCGACGAACAGCCGAGGAGCAGGCACACCGATGGACCTCGACGTCTTCGTCTCCGCCCACCGCGCGGAGTGGGACCGCCTCGACACCCTGCTCCGGCGCCAGCGCCGCCTGACCGGCGCCGAGGCCGACGAACTCGTCGTGCTCTACCAGCGCACGGCCACCCACCTGTCGCTGATCCAGTCCGCGGCTCCCGACCCGCAGCTCACCGGCAGGCTCAGCCAGCTGGTGGCACGCGCGCGCGGCGCCGTGACAGGAGCCCGCCGCGCATCCTGGCGGGACGTCACACACTTCCTCGCCCACAGCTTTCCGGCTGCCGTCTACCGAGCGCGCCACTGGTGGGTGCCCACCGCACTCCTCTCCACCGCCGTCGCGGCCCTCCTCGGCTGGTGGATAGGTACCCACCCCGAGGTCCAGGCGTCCATCGCCGCCCCCAGCGAACTGCGCGAGCTCACCCGCCCCGGCGGCCAGTACGAGACGTACTACTCCAGCAACCCCGCGGCCTCCTTCGCCGCCCAGGTCTGGACGAACAACGCGTGGGCCGCCGCCCTCTGCCTGATCCTGGGTGTCTTCCTGGGCCTGCCGGTGATCTGGATCCTCTTCCAGAACATGCTCAACCTGGGGATCGGCTTCGGCCTGATGGCCTCCGCCGGCCGACTCGACACCTTCCTCGGACTCGTGCTGCCCCACGGCCTCCTGGAACTGACCGCGGTCTTCGTCGCCGCCGGCACCGGTCTGCGCCTCGGCTGGACCCTTGTCGACCCCGGTCCGCGGCCCCGACGCAGGGCCCTCGCGGAGGAGGGCCGAGCAGCACTGGCCATGGCGATAGGCCTCGCGCTGGTCCTCTTCGTCTCCGGCGCGATCGAAGGCTTCGTCACCCCCTCGGGCCTTCCCACCTGGGCTCGCATCAGTATCGGCGTCGTCGCGGAGCTGCTCTTCCTCGTCTACGTCTATGTTGTGGGCGGACGCGCGGCGCGGGCCGGAGAGACCGGTGACCTGGAGGCCGCCGAGCGCAGCGCGGTCGTGCCCACAGCCGCCTGATGTGCGGACCGGTCGGCTGAGCTGCTAGTCTCCTCTTCGCCCCGCAGGAGCCGTTGACACGGACCGTGTGGGGAGGTAGATTCGAACAGTTGCCTGGAGTGGGGTCCCTGGATCCGCAACGGCGACGGTGAGCATCTGACTGCTTCTCGATACTTCAAACTTTCGACGAAGCCCCTCCCGATAAATCGGAAGGCTACGGCCGGTCAATCCGGTGCGAAACTTCTGATAAAGTCGGGTCCGCCGGAAAGGGGAACGCGGAAAGCGTGGTCCCGGAAGGCGAAAGCCCGAGGAAATCGGATCGGAAAGATCTGATAGAGTCGGAAACGCAAGACCGAAGGGAAGCGCC